>JANOJI010000253.1:0-12312 GCA_031408175.1 Ilumatobacteraceae bacterium | reverse complement strand
CTGATCATCGTCGACGATGCCTCCACGGATCACACTGGCAAGCTTGCCGACGAAATGGCTGCCGCCGATCCTCGCATCCGCGTCGTTCATCATCCGGTCAATCGCAAACTCGGTGGCTCGATGAAGACCGGTTTCGCCGCCGCTACGGGCGATGTCGTGTTGTACAGCGACGCCGATCTGCCGTTCGACATGGCCGAAGTATCGAGGGCCATTCGACTCATGCGCTACTACGACGCCGACATTGTCAGCGCGTTCCGGTTCGACCGCACCGGCGAGGGCTCCCTGCGTACCGTGTACACGTTCTTCTACAACTTCTTGATCCGGCGGCTGTTCGGTGTGCGCATGCGCGACATCAACTTTGCGTTCAAGTTGTGCCGCAGGTCGATGTTCGATCACATCACATTGCGGAGCGAGGGCTCGTTCGTCGATGCCGAATTGATCATCCGTGCCAACAAACTCGGCTTCAACGTCATCCAGTTCGGCGTCGACTACTTCCCGCGCACCAGAGGCGAAAGCACCCTGGCATCGGGCAGCGTGATCCGCAAGATCCTCAGCGAAATGGTGCAGTTGCGTCGGGAACTGCGTGACCTACAACCGGTCGTGCGGCCCTTTACCTGACCGGGACACGACAGGTCGGCTGATAGATTGATGCCGACGCCCCTAGTCGGAGTTTGTTTGTTTTGAATGCCCGTAGACCGTCCAAGCCACAGCCGCGCCGCCGCCGTGCCAACGCGCCCGCGCCGATCGGCCGATGGATGCCGACAGTCGCGGGTGCAGGGGTGCTGGCCGTCGTCATCGTCGCTGGGCTGTCAGGCCGTGGTGGCGCCACCAGCGCCGATACCACTGTGCCGGCCACCGTCGCCGGGGCTGCGGTGCCGACATCGGCGGGCATCACCACGTTGCCGATCGTGGTCAACACCGATCCGGCGATCGTCAAGACCAACCTTGCCCAAACCATCGCCAAGGGCAACGCCGGCGACGATGTGATGAAAGTCCAGCAACGCCTCACCGATCTCGGTTTCTCACCTGGCCCGATCGACGGTCTCTTCGGGTCGGGCACGCAGCAGGCGGTGTGGGCGTACGAGAAGCTGGTCCTGAAGACTCCGCGGTCCGATGCCAAGGGCCGCGTGAGCAACGAGATGTGGCAGGTCATGCAGGATCGCATCACGATCCCGCCGCGCCGCCCGACAGGAGCCGGCTCCACACACGTCGAGATCTACGTGCCCGAGCAGGTGTTGATCGTGTTCGCCAACGACGTTCCGCGCCTGATCGCCCACATCTCGACCGGCTTGCAGAACCCAGACGGCACGCCCCAGAAGTGGTGTGAAACTGTTACGTACGACACGGGTCCCAACGGTGAGCCGCTCACCGAACCGGTGACCAAGGACGAGTGCGCCGATGCCAAGACCCCTGGCGGGGTGTTCCGCTTCACCCGCCGTTACGAGGGCAAGCGCCTCAGTCCCCTCGGCGGAATGATGAATCCCGTCTACTTCAATTACGGGATCGCCGTGCATGGCGCCGACAATGTGCCGTTGGAACCCGCATCGCACGGATGTGTGCGCCTGAACCAGACGATCGCCAAGGTGTTCCCGGGGATGGTGGCCAAGGGTGACCTGGTGTACGTGTGGGGTCAGGATGGCAAAGAGCCCGAGCACTACACCCGGCGCGACAGCCTGCCGTCGTTCAACTACGCCAACCCCGACGCCACGACGACCACTGAGGCCACCACCACGACGGTCGCACCCACCACCGTTGCCCCGCCGACCACGGTGAAATCGACCACGACCACTCCGTCGGTCACGACCACCACATCGGTGACGACGACCAGCAATCCTGGCCCCCCGACCACGACAGGTTCGTCACTGTTCGGATAGACCCCCGTTGCGATGCTGCAGACCATCGCCCGTCGCGCTCAGTGTCAGCACTCAGAACGACAGCCGTTCAGTGTGCTTACACAGAGCGAGCATCGGGCTGAATCGCCACTGACGATTCGACGCCGACCGTTCAGGCGGTGGGCAGGGGTGCGGCGATGATGTCGACCCGCTGGCCGAGCACTTCCTCGAGCAGGTCGCTGCGCTCGTTGGCGGTGTAGAGGTCGAGGCTGATCTCTTTGCCGCGCTTACCGAGCGTCTCGATCACCAGACGATCGCGGCGAATCCGAGCCACGACCGATCGCACCCGGCCGTCGTGACTGCGGTCGAGTCCGATCGCCACTCGCAGGATCGCGGCCAGCGTCTTGACCACCCGCTGGTCCTCCGGTGACAGCCGCCCGAAGTCAGTGTGGCTGGCCTTCGGAGCGCTTTTGCGGTGGTACCGAGCAATTTGGGCGATGATCTCGATCTCGTTGTCGGTCAGGCCGGTGAGCTCGCTGTTGCGGATGACGTAGTAGCTGTGCAGGTGGTGCTTGCTGTGCGAGATCACCAGACCGACGTTGGCCAGCAGTGCGCCTGCCTCGAGGAACTCGCGTGCGTCGCTCGGCAGTCCGTGCAGCGACTCGGTGGCATCGAACAGTTGTAGGGCCAGCGTGGCCACATGTGTGGAGTGGCTGAGATCGTCGTCGCAGCGTTCGGCCAGCGCCCGGATGGAGCGGCGCGATACGTCTCGGAGGTGGTGGAGGGCACCGCCCTGGCGGCGGGCGATGGTGTCGAGCAGCACGCCTTCGCGAAGTGCGGCTTCACTGAACACGAAGCTCTTGATTCCGAACATGTCGGCGACGCCCTCGAGCACCAACGCGCCGGCAACGATGATGTCGGCGCGGGCCGGGTCGAGCCCGGGCGTGGCTCGCCGATCGTCACTCGAGCGTTTCTTGGCCAGTGACTCGGCGATCGACTGCACCTCTGCCACGGTGAACTCGAAACGGTTGAAGGTGTGCAGCGCGGTATCGTCGCGGGCGGCGTGGACGATGCGAGCGACCGTCTCGGCGGTACCCGACGAGGCGATCGCGATCTCGAAGCCGAACTCCTCGACCTCGCGTTCGAACGTTGCCAGGATCGAGCGGACGTATGACCGGCATTCGCTGACCGAGTCGGACGACGTGATGCCGCCGGCAAAGAATCGATCGGTCAGCCGCACTGCGCCGAGCTTGAAACTGCGAGCCGACAGCGTCTCGCCACGTTCGCCGACGAGCACTTCAGTGGAGCCGCCGCCGATGTCGACGAGGATGAGCCGCTGTTCGAACGCGGGCACCGCCTGCAGTACCCCGAGGTGGATCAGCCGGGCTTCCTCCAGTCCGGAGATCACGTCGATGTCGACCTTCGCCTCGCGCTTCGCCCTGGCCAAGAACACGTCGGCGTTGTGCGCTTCGCGGACAGCGCTGGTCGCCACTGCACGCACGGGCGCGTTGTGGGCTGCAGCGATGCGCTGCATGCGGCGTAACGCAGAAATGCCGCGGTCGATGGCGTCGGCCGACAGTTGTTTCATGTCGCCGCCGCCGTGGCCGAGGCGCACGGTTTCCTTCTCGCGAGTCACGACCTCGTAGCCGTTGTCGAGCAACCGGGCGATGACGAGATGAAAGCTGTTGGTGCCGATATCGAGCGCTGCCAGGTTGACCGAGGCAGGCGCTGTGGTCACGGCGTGATGCGGTCTTGGCAGGACTGCATGCCACCCAGTACGCCCGCCCGGAAGGAGTCGATCTTCTCGAATGCGCTGCCCTCGAGATCAGTGTCGCGGGTGGGATCACTGCGCACGATCGTGGTGACGATTGCCTCGTCGAGATCGCCCGCCGAGAGGGACAACTGACGGTCTTCGTCTTCCGGGGTCGGAGGCAGGTCGTCACGGATCCACGCCCCGGTGAGACAATCGTCGAGCAGCGCTCGTGGTTCGTCGGTCAATGTGCTGCCGAGCATCGCCTGCACGTTCTCGCTGTACCCCTGTGAGATCAGGTAGCCCACCGACATGTCGCCGAGCAGCGGATCGGCGATCAACCCCTCTGCCCAACCTTGATCGATGAATATCGTGTTGCTGGCCGCGCAGTAGGCGATGTTCTTCTCGAATCGGGAACTCTCGATGCCGTCGCAGGTGGGCAGGTCGCCGTCGGCTGAGAACAACGTCAGCGTAGGCGCGGTCAGTGTGAGGTTGCTGGCCGCGAGCTGCGCCGTCCAGAACCGAGTGAGATCCTGTGGGAGCAATGTGACGACATCGGCGGGCCCGGTTTCTGAGTCGGGATTCGCATCGATGAGCGGCAGGTTGCCAATTGGATCCCTCTCGTCGAACGGGACGTTGATCAGTTGGTTCTCACGGCCCTCGGTGAAGAAGGTCGTGCAGCGTTCGGCGCCGCCGATGAAGCCATCCTGGAACGCGCCGACGCGATCGAAGCCGGTGCCGTGCGAGTCGGCGTCGATCGTTCCACCGAACTCGATCGGGTCGCGGACCTGGATCATGGCGACCAATCCGCCGCTGATGTCGTCGTCGTTGAACGCGATCACGTCGCTTTCGCCGCGCGCGACGTGCGCAGCCCACGCGCCGGCAAAGCAATCGGCCTGTTGTTCTTTGAGGATGGTTGGCTGGCCGAATTCGTCGGCCCGGAACTGCACGGCATGGCCGAACTCGTGGGCCAGCACGACGGCGACCGCTGACTGGCCGAGCTGGTCGACGAGTTGTGGCAGGAGCTCGGTGTCGTCGTATGCCATGAAGTCGCCATCGAGGCAATAAAACGCATTGCCGGCGACCTCGTCATAGGCCGTCTGCGGCGTGCCGCACCCTGGGATCGGCTCGGTTCGCTCCGGATACGCGGCGTAGATACCCCCGGCAAGCGGTGTGAACTCGCCGCCGTACACCGCGGGAAACTGCTCTTGCCAGAATGCCTCGATGTCGCTGAAGGCGGCCGTCAGGTACCCGTCATAGTCCCGCGGTTCCTTGTTGGCGCCGAAGTCGATGATCCCGTCTTGCACTGGGATTGGCGTGGTGTCGACCGTGGTGTCGATGGTGGTGTCGTCCGGGTTGTTGTTGACGATGAGGTTGCCGTCGTCGTTCTGGCGCGACCTCGTCGCTTCGACGTCGACGTTCGGCACGGTGCAACCGCCGACGATCAACAGACCGAGAGCCACCGCCGATGCAGTCCACGCACGCATACGAGTGGAGCTTATGCATGCCCGACTCCAAAAGCCCGTCTGCCTGTTCACGCGGCAATGAGGGCGCGCAGCTCCTCGATCTCACCCGTCTGACCGCTGATCATTGCGAAGGCAAAACGTCGAACCTCGATCACGTTGGCGTGCTCCAGCGCGTACTCAGCCATGTGGATGCCACCTTGATGATGAGCGATCATCAGCTCGACGAACAGCTCGTCGGCAGCGCTGCCGGAGCTGGCCAGGAGCGTGTCGATGTCGGAGTCGCTGGCCAGACCCGGCATGCGATCGCTGGGTGTCGGTTCGTTCATCCAAGTCATCGCCACGTCGCTCTCGTTGGTCTCGGTGGCCCCGTACTGGCGCAACAACTGGATCATCCGTCCGATCTCGATGCCTTGCCCGAAGGTGATCTCGCGAGCGATGTCGCGCAGGTCTCGGTCGGTGCCGTCCAGTGACAGGAAGTACAACCCCAGATAGACGGCCTGCTCGTGATGGGTGCGCATATCCTGCAGAAAGCCGGTATCGGTACTGTTCGGATCAGGGATGGCCCGGTTGTTACCGACCACCCAACCGAGGGCGCCGCACAGTACGGCGATCGCCAGTGCGATCACGCCCAGGTTGAGCTTGCTGTGCCACCAGGGTTGGATCTCGACCTCCTCGAGTGGTGCAACGATGTACTCGAGTTGATCCATACGCTCAGCTTGACAGGTACCCGGCGGTCGATTCCATCGCCTGGACGTACTACCGTGTGACGATCGACACTCTTCAGGGGGACAGTGACGCAACGTGAGTCTGCTTGATGTACAAAGCGTGTCGGTGCGATTCGGGGGAATCCACGCGCTCGACCGTCTCAGCTTCACCATCGACGAGGGCCAGATCTGCGGCCTCATCGGACCAAATGGTGCCGGCAAGACAACGATGTTCAATGTCGTCAGCCGTATCTATCAACCGTCAGAGGGTCGCGTGCTGTTCAAGGGCGACGACCTGTTGAGCGTGCCGGCCCACGGCATCGCCCGACATGGCATCGCTCGCACGTTTCAGAACCTTGCGCTGTTTCCGAGCATGACGTTGCTCGAGAACGTGATGGTCGGAGCGCACTGTCAGGGCAAGGCAGGGTTTGCGCGATCGACGCTGCGGATCGGGACCCGGAGCGAAGAACGTCGCATCCGCGACGACGCCGGCGATCTGCTCGTGCGGCTCGGTCTCGCCCACCTCGCCCATCGGCCAGCTGCGGGGTTGCCGTTCGGCACGCTGAAGCGTCTCGAGGTTGCGCGCGCCCTGGCCGCCAGGCCGACCTTTCTGATCATGGACGAGCCGGCCAGCGGCCTGACACACGGCGAGGTCGACGAACTGGGGGAACTGATCATGTCGATCCGCAGTGAATTCGGCCTGACGGTGCTGCTCGTCGAGCACCACATGGCCATGGTGATGGGCATCAGCGACAAGGTGGTGGCCATGGAGTTCGGCCGCAAGATCGCTGAAGGCCTGCCCCTCGAAGTGCAGAACGATCCGCATGTTGTCGCGGCGTACCTAGGGAGCGACGTATGACCGTGCTGCTTCGCGTCGGTGGTCTGTCGGCCGGATACGGGCAGGTCGAGGTGTTGCACAAGGTCGACCTCGAAGTGCAAGAGGGCGAGGTCACGGTCATCCTCGGTGCCAACGGAGCCGGCAAGACCACTACGATGCGCGCCGTGTCGGGCATGATCCCGCGCAAGGGCGAGCTCGAGTTCGGTGGCCAGAACATCGCCAAGAGTTCACCTGAAGCAATCGTGCGCCTGGGCATTGCCCAGGTACCACAGGGCCGTGGAACCTTCACCGACCTCACTGTCGAGGACAACCTGCGGGCAGGTGCGTACATTCGCCACGACCACGAGGTCGCGAACGATATCGCCCTGTGGTACGAGACCTTCCCGCGCCTCGCCGATCGCCGATCGCAAAAGGCCGGCACGTTGTCGGGCGGCGAGCAGCAGATGCTGGCGATCGCCAGGGCGCTGATGAGCCGGCCGAAGTTGCTCTTGTGCGACGAGCCAAGCCTCGGCCTCGCCCCACTGATCACCAAGGAGCTGTTCCAGATCATCAAGCGCCTCAACGAGCAACAAGGGCTTGCGGTGCTGCTGGTCGAGCAGAATGCCAACCTGGCGCTCGAGATCGCCCATCACGTGTGCCTGCTCGAGGCCGGCACGATCATTGCCGCAGGCACGCCAGCCACCATCGCCGACGACGACGCGGTTCGCCGCGCCTACTTGGGGGCATGACGTGCAGGATCTGCTCCAGTACATCCTCGACGGGTTGTCGATCGGGTCCATCTACGCGCTGATCGCTCTCGGTCTCGTCGTGGTGTACCGCGGCACCGGCCAGATCAACTTCGCCCAGGGTGAGATGGCGTTGTTCTCCACCCTGGTCACCTGGTGGCTGCACGACCAGGGCATGCCCCTGCTGGTGGCCATCGCCATCTCCGCGGCGCTGGCGTTCATCGGTGGTGCCGCCATCGAGGTCGGCCTCATGCGACCGGCCGAGCGGCGATCCGCGTTTGCCCCTGTCGTCATCGCGATCGGTCTGTTCCAGGGACTGAACTCGCTCAGTGGATTGCTGTTCCCCCGGTCGGGCCAGGGCCTGCCGTTTCCGTCGCTGTTTCCCAACGATCCCGACGACTTCGTCTCGATCCTTGGCGCCAACATCAGGATCGAGCGGATCGGGGTGTTCGTCGTTGTCCTGGCGATGACCGCCCTGCTTTTCGCGCTGTTCCAGAAGACCAAGATCGGCCTGGCCATGCGCACGGTCGCCAACAATCCGGCCTCGGCCAAGCTCGTGGGCGTCCCGACGAACAAGATTCTGATGTTCAGCTGGGCACTCGCCGCGGTGATCGGAGCCATCGGTGGATCGTTGAAGGCCGGCATCGACACCAACGTCAGCATTGGCTCGATGTTCTCGGTGTTCCTGCTTTCTGCGGCGGCGGCCACGCTCGGCGGCCTCGACAGCCCCGGCGGTGCCGTGATCGGTGGCCTCAGCCTCGGTGTGATCGAGAGCCTCGTCGGCAACTATCCGGAGGACTGGATAGGGAGTGATTGGATCGGTATCGAAACGAAGACCGCCGTCGCGTTCCTGATCATCCTCGTCGTGCTGCTGGTCCGCCCCGCCGGACTGTTCGGCTCGGTCAAAGTGGAGCGTGTCTGATCATGTCCATCGGAGCCCCGCCGTTGAAGATCAAGTCAGGCAGCACGCTGCACTGGGTGTTGCGCGCCGTCGTAGCGGCGCTGCTGGTGCTGCTCGTGTGGCAGATGGTCAGCGGTGCACAACCATCGAGCCTCGGCAAGTACACCGAGGCCATGGCCCTGGCCATCGCCGCGCTGTCACTGAACCTGTTGTTCGGGTTCAACGGGCAGATCTCGATCGGGCATTCGACATTTGCCGGCATCTCGGCATTCTTCCTCGGATACTCGGTCCGCTTCTGGGAAAATCGGCCGTTCGTCTCCTTGATCGAGGCGTGCGTGCTGTGCTTCGTGATCGGAATGGTCATCGGGCTCCCTGCCCTGCGGCTGAAAGGCCCATACCTCGCTCTGGTCACGCTGGCGATCGCCTATGTGTGGCCGACCGTGGCCGCCCAGTTCATCGAGCGCAAAGTCACCTCCGTCACCGGAGAATCGGCATTGACCAAGTTCCGTGTCAACCCGCCGACGTGGACCGGGCTGAAGACATCACGAGAGGACCGTGCCCTGTACCTGTTCTGGGTCGCTCTCGGGTTGATGGCAATCTGTTACGTCGTCGTGCGCAATGTGCGCAAGAGCCGTGCCGGCCGGTCGCTCGTTGCCGTGCGCGACAACGAAACTGCGGCGGCAGTGATGGGCGTCAACCTGTCGCGCACCAAGACCATCACGTTCGGGATCTCTGCTGCAATGGCCGGCGTCTCGGGTTGGTTGATCGCTGCCAAGATCGGCACGGTCGACGAGAACTCGTTCACGATCCTCAATTCGATCAAGTACATCCTGGCCCTGATCCTGGGCGGTGTCGCCACGTTGACCGGGCCCATACTCGGTGCGTTTGCCTACTTCTTCGCCGACGACTATCTGAAGGAGCATGCGCCGAACTGGGAGTGGCTGCCAGGCAAGTTCGGTGATGGTCCGATCGCCAGCTTCCTACTCGGCGTGCTAGTGATCGCCTTCGTGTTCGTCGCACCGCAGGGCCTGGTTGGCCTGTTTCGAAAGATCGGGCGTAAAATCGCCATGGTCGTACCCGAACCAATCCGGTCCGGGGCGACGCCTCCGGCTCAGGAGGCGACTCCCGAGCCGACCGCCGAGGCGATCCAAGAAGCAATAAACGAGGGAGAATGACGTGACCAAACGTCGACGAAGTCTGTATACGTTCACCGCGATGGCAGCGCTGTTGTTTGCTGCCTGTGGCGGCGGAGGCGATTCCACCGATGCAACCACGGCGCCGACCGCAGGTGGCACGACCGCCCCGGCTACCGAGACCACAGCTGCATCGACTGAGACAACGGCAGCGCCTGTCGACGCCACCACGGCTGAGACCGAACCAGCCGCCCCTGCTGGTTGGACCGTCGACACCTCGGCGTGTGCCGACCCCGAGCGTGCAGAGCAGCCGATCGAGGGCACCATCAAGATCGGCGCCGCCGTGCCGCTGTCAGGCGGGCCCGCTGCCGCGTTCGGTCCGGTCAAGGATGGCTTCCAGTTGTATCTCGACTATGCCAGCGCCCAAGGGCTGCTGCCCGGGTACACCATCACGGCCGACATCCGTGACGACCAATACGACTCGACGCAAACTCCTGGCGTCGTCGACGGATTGATCGACGATGGCGTCGACATCTTCTCCGGGATCATCGGATCGCCCAACAACCTCGCCGTACGCGACACGCTGAACGAAGAGTGCATCCCGCAGTTGCTCGCCCTCACCGGCTCTCCGGCCTGGGGTGAGATCGCTGACTACCCGTGGACCATGGGCGCGCTGATCCCGTACGACATCGAGGCATCGATCTACGCCACGAAGCTCAACGAGCTCAAGCCCGGCGCCAAGGTTGCGTTGTTCTACATCAACAATGAGTTCGGCAAGGCTTACATCGACGAATTCAAGAAGAAGGCCGACGAGTTGGGCTTCGAGATCGTCGACGAGCAGACCGTCGAAGCAGGCGACAACAATCCGCCGACCACCCAGGTAGGCAGCATCGCCGGCAATCTCCCCGACGCCATCGTGGCGATCCCACTGGGCTTGCAATGCCCCGCCTTCCTCACGGAACTGGCCAACGCCAAGGCCCAAACACCAGGCTGGGCACCGCCGGTGTTCGTCACCAACACGTGCGCGTCGAAGCTGTTCTTCGGCTTGGCGGGCCCAGCGGCAGAAGGGGTGTACACGTCGAACCACCTCGTCGATTCGAATGACCCGAAGAACGCCGAGCACCCTGGCATCAAGCTGTTCCTCGAGCAGTACGCAGCCGCCGGCCTCGCCGGCGACCCGGGCGTCACCGAAGCCGGATGGACTGTAGGCGAAGCAACGGTCGCCATCTTGAACGCTGCGCTCGAGTCAGGCACCCTCAGCCGTAAGTCGATCATCGAGGCGTCGCGCAATCTCACGTTCACCCCGACACTGGTGCGAGATGGCGTGCAGTACAAGATGAACGGCGACGCCGATGCGTATGCGTTCCAGACGCTGCAGGTCTTGCAGTGGAGCGTCGCGACGCAGACCTTCACCGAGATCGGCGATCCGATCACGGAGTTCGAAAGCTGATCACATCATGTGCACAGGGCCTCACCCGTACGTCGGGTGAGGCCCTGTGCCGTTCTTGTGTCGCCTGGCTACCCCGTCGCGATGCAGGAGAAGAACTTCTGGATCGCCTCAGGTGTGGCAGCGCCACCGGCAGCTACCAAGTCGCGCAGCGAGTCGTCGGCCAACAATGCAACGAAGCAGTCCCTGTCGACCTTCATGCCTGCCGCCTCGAACTGGGCGATCATCAGGTCGATCGCCTCCTGCGGAATGCTGACATCGCTCGGCAGTGCGCCCTCGGGAATGGTGATGCCGAGTGGCAAGGTGTCGTCACCGCCCGGCAGGACGGCCCCGTCGGCACTGTTTGTGGCGGTCGGTAAGGTCAGGTCGTCGCCCCCACACGCCGACAACAGTCCCAACGCGGCAATGGATGCGAGTAGTCCGGCAACGATCGGTTTCATGTTTGTCCCTTCGGTCAGGACACCAGTGTGACGCATTCCTACACAGGAATCGGTTCAACGCGCGTCGATTTGATCCGCGACCGCCGTGCGGCGTCGCCTGTCGCGATGACCAGGCCCACCCAGACCAGGGCGAATCCGGCCACGCGTGATGGCGGCAGGGCCTCGTGGAACACCAGCCAGCCGAGGCCAAAGTTGATCGTCGGCACGATGTAGTTGAGCGGTCCGATCACCGTCAGCGGCATGCGCTGGGCGGCGTAGGCGAACAAGGTCAGCGGCACGATCGTCGCCAGACCGCTGCACAGCACGAGCGTGAACTGCGCCGCCGTTGCCGTGTGGGGGATGCTCGTGGAGCGACCGGCAAGTACTGCGACGGCGACGACGGCCGGCACCAGCACGATGAAGCTCTCGGCCGCCATGCTCTCGACCGGCGTCAGCGGCACGTGCTTCTTGAGGTAGCCGTACACGACCCACGATGCGGCGATCACCAGCGCCAGCCAGGGCACGCGGCCATAGCTGAACGTCAGGATTCCGACGGCGATGACAGCGAGCACGAACACGAACTCCTGTGCCCGGCTGACTTTCTCGTGCAAGACGGCCACACCGATCGCCATCGTGCCGAGTGGGGCCAGGAAGTAGCCAAGGGCGGTCTCGATGACGTGATCGTGCACGACGGCCCACACATAGGTCGTCCAGTTGATCGCCAGCACGATGGCGCACAGCACGACGCTGCCGAGCAGACCTCGATCGTGCAGCAGCGGCCGCAGATGCTGCCAACGATTCGAGACCGACAGCACGATTGCCATGATGGCCGCCGCGCAGATGACCCGCCAGCCGATCAATTCGACCGCATCGAACGCCTCGAGACGACGCCAATACAGGGTCAGCGCGCCCCACACGAGGTAGGCAGCAACGCCCGCAACAATGCCGCGTTGCTGTTCGTCCGAGCCCACTGCCCGATGCTACGGACAGGCGCAGGCGATGGCCAATGCATTGAGTTCGCGGCAGCGGCGAAGGTCCTGGCTGGGGTCGAGTTGCAAGGTGTCGTGCAGGAAGCAGAACGACAATCCGCTGGCGGG
>JANOJI010000144.1:0-2654 GCA_031408175.1 Ilumatobacteraceae bacterium | reverse complement strand
ACCATCGACGGGGAGGATGTCGCGATTGATGCCCATCGTCAGCGTCGTGACCGCGTGATGACCGTGCTCGAGCAGCCTGGCACGCGGCACGTACCGGCCATGCGACAAACCGTTGAGATCGGCCCACATCACTCGAACACGTCGGTTCCCCATGGACGGCGACGATAGCAAACGATCTTTGGCCAGGTCAGGCGTGATGCACCGTGTGCTGACCGACGTTGTCGATCGCTTCTTTCTTGCTGGCGAGCGCCCAGACCGCGGCAACCACCAACAAGATGAGAGCGAGGTGACGGCCCCACAGCTCCGACGCGACGGGCGCTGTCTCATCCCAGAACTGCGAATAGATGGCCAAGACGACCGTTGCCAACCCGATGATCGCGGCAATGAGATCGAGCGGTTTGCGCGTCGCGAAGTTCTTGAGCGCGCCGACGCACAGCAGGACGTACACGATGCATATCAGGAAGCCACCGATGCGCGATGCGATCAGGAACCCGTTGAAGGCTTCGGTGTTGAAGAACGCGACGGGACCGGCCGGATCGACGAGATCGGTTCCGTACTTGGTCAGCGCGACGACGGTCGTGACAACGGTGACGACGAGGATCGCCAAACTGGCCATAGACGGCAGCGACTTGGCATTGAGCTTGGAGAGTTGCGCCGGCAGCAAGCCGTCGCGGGACAACGTGAACAGGCCTCGCGCAGCAGCGAGTTGGAAGCCAATGCCGACAGCGAGAATGTCGAGCAGGATGGCCAGGTCGATCCAGACCGCGAAGAAGCGATTGAGGTAGAGATCCGCCATCGGCGCGAAGTCGGATGCCGTTTCGGTGGCGCCGATCGCCAGCGTGTACTGGGTGATCAGATAGAACGCTCCGACGATCAGAATCGTCGCCACGACGGCCTTGGGAATCGAACGTCGAGGATCCTTCGACTCCTCTCCGAGTGCCGCAGCAAGTTCGAAGCCGATGAACATCAAGATCGCGAACAGCAGACCTTTGAACACCGAGCCGCCCTCAGCGACATTCCCTGGATTGAACGAGTCGAGGCTGTTTCCGGCGGGACCCCCGTCGGCGATGACCTTGACGGCCAGAACCAGGAACGGGATGATCGACAGCACGATCAGCGCCAGTTGAGCCTTGATCGATATCTGGACACCCAAGACGTTGGCGGCATACATCAACACTGAGATGATCAGCGCCCACAACCACCACGGGGCATCGAGGTCCATGTGGTCGTTGAAGAACGACCTCGCCCACAGCCCGCCGATGATGGCGATGCCGGGGCCCGCCAACACGATGGCGGCGATGTGGTACACCCCGGCGCTGAACGCTGCTGCTCGCTTGCCCAGCGAGTGGGCGACGAACTCATAGACGGTGCCCGACCCGGCGTATCGCTTGGCGAACTCGCTGAGCGTCCAGCCAATCCCGAGCACGCCAACCGTCGTCAACAAGATGACGAACGGTCCGGCCCCGGGCGCCAGGACGAAGGCGAGCAGACCGCCCAACACACCACCCGAGAATACCGGGCCCACCGCCAACGACTGGGCGACACAGTCGACCGTGCTGAGCTGTCCGCCCGCGAGCTTTGGAGCGTCTACAGACATGCGATTCCCCTCCTGGAGGACCGCACCCCCATGGGCGATCCTTCGGGGCCGAACGATAACAGACGGCTTGTGGTCAGCCGTCGATATCTACGAGAGCGCCGTCACCGTCTGGCGAAGCGGTTCGCCGAAGTCGCGGAGCAAGGGGATGCCGGCCATTCGCAACACCGTGTTGTCGAGCACGCTGTTGGCAGGACGCGGCGCCGGCCGCGTCGGCCGCAGCTCGGCACTCGCAATTGGGCGCACCATGTCGGGACGTTTACCCATTGCCGCGACCACCTCGCAGGCGAAGCCGTACCAACTCGTCGGTCGCTGATTGGTGACGTGATGGACGCCGCTACGCCGCTCGACCGCGAGGCGACGGACCATCGGAGCCAGGTCGGCGGTGAACGTCGGATGGCCGATCTGATCGGAGACGAACGCCAACTCTGCATGCTGCGTTGCCAGCCGCATGATCGTCTTGACCATGTTGGATCCGTTCTGTCCGCATACCCATGAAGTCCGAACGATTGCCGCTGCGGTTCCGAGCACTGACGCCTCTCGCTCACCGACCAATTTGCTCGCGCCGTAGACGCTCTGTGGAGCAGTGTCGTCCCACTCGTTGTAGGGCCGGTCGAGGAGCCCGTCGAAGACGTAGTCGGTGCTGATCTGTACGAGTCGGGCACCGGCGCGATCGCAGCTCTCGGCAAGCCAGCGAACTGCCAGCCCGTTGTGCGCGCGCGCCCGACCACGGTCGCTCTCGCATGCGTCGACCGCGGTCCATGCCGCGCAGTTCACGACAACGTCGGGACGAAGCGCTGACACAGCGCCGTGCACTGCATCGCGATCGGTGATGTCGAGCTCGTCGCGAGCCGGCTGGATGACATCATCGCCGGCGGTCTCGCAGCAGCGCACGAGATCGATGCCGAGCTGACCGCCCGCACCGGTGATCAGCAACCGCATCTAGAAGCCGGCCCTGGCCTTCAGCGGCTCCCACCATGCACGGTTGTCGCGGTACCACTCGACGGTGGCGGCCAGTCCATCGACCAGGTTGTGCTCGGTCTTCCAACCCAGTGCACTG
>JANOJI010000223.1:0-4844 GCA_031408175.1 Ilumatobacteraceae bacterium | reverse complement strand
GCTGCATGCCACCCAAATCCGTCGTCGGTACGCATCGCGTTGCCATAGCCGACGACAACGACCCCGTCCGTCACCGCATCAGCTCGTCGAGCACCGCTCCCGTCGGACCGATGAGCTGGAGATGGAGGGCCATCTCACCGAGTGCGTGCGTGGAACAGGACAGGCAGGGGTCGTAGCAACGGATGACTGCCTCGACTCGATTCAACATCGGTTCGGTCAACTGCTCACTCTTGACGTAGCGCTTGGCCACCTGGAGCACGCTTCGGTTCATTGCCAGATTGTTGTGGCCCGTGGCGATCACCAGGTTCACCCACTCGACGATCCCATCGGCGTCGACCCGGTAGTGATGCAACAGCGTGCCGCGTGGCGCCTCGGACACCCCGATTCCTTCGTTGCTGTTGATTCCCGCGATCGAGCGCACGCGCGGCAGGAGGATGTCGGGCCCCCGCAAGAGCTCGTCAATACGCTCGGCGGCGAAGAGGGCGTCGATCAGCCGTGCGTAGTGATAGTGGAAGGAGCTACTGGGAACGCGCCCGAGTCGCCGGCGGAACTCCTCGAGCTCGATGTCGGCACGCGGCGTTCCCATCTGGTCGGCCACGATCACTCGGGCCAGCGGACCCACCCGGTAGACCCCATCCGGATAGCCAAGTGCTTTCCAGTACGTCGATTTCAGATATGTCCATGGCTCGACGGCCTCACCGAGATACTCGGTGTATGTGGTCGGATCGATTCGATCAGCGAGGAGATTGCCGTCGGCATCCATGACACGGAGCAATCCGTCGTAGTGCTCGACATTGCCGTCGCTGTCGACAAGTCCCATGAAGGCAGACCGGAAGTCGCCGAACGAGGCAGCCTCATCGGCCCACTGAAGTGTCGACGACTTGTACCACGCGAGTGCCCGTTCGATCGCGGCGATCGCCTCGGGAATCGTCGACAGAATGCGGTCGCGCGTCTCTTGCGACAACGGGGCATCAACGCCGCCCGGCACGATCCACGACGGGTGGATCCGCTTGCCGCCGAGCCACTCGATGATCTGCTGACCGAACCGGCGCACCCCCACCCCGTCTCGCGCCAACTGCGGGTTGGACTGGGCGACACCGATGATGTTGCGCTGTACCGGGTCCGCGTCGAAGCCGAACAGGAGATCCGGCGACGAGAGGTGGAAGAAGCTCAGCGCGTTCGATTGGACGATCTGCGCCAGGTTCATCACTCGACGCAAGTCGGCGCCCGTTGATGGCGGCTCGACGGCCAGGATCTGGTCGCAGGCCTTCGATGAGGCGATCAGGTGGCTGACCGGACAGATCCCGCAGATGCGCGCCATGATCGACGGCATCTCGTGAACCGGGCGGCCTTGGACGAATCGTTCGAACCCGCGGAACTGGGTGACGTGAAACTGGGCATCGGTCACCTCGCCGCGGTCGTCGAGGTGGATCGTGATCTTCGAGTGACCCTCGATGCGAGTGACCGGGTCGATGACGATCGTCTTGGCCATGGTTCTCCTCAGCGCCCGAATCGCGCGTCGTGGGTGTCGGGAGCGCGACCCTCGAGCAGGTCCACCAACGATCGGTAGATGAGATCGGCCGACGGCGGACAGCCCGGCAGGTATACATCGACCTTGACGACGCGATGCACCGGACGAGCCATCGGCAGCAAACGCGGCACGACCTGGTTCGGGATACCCGGTTGCAAGGTCACGTTCTCGATGTACGCGCGATCGAGCAATGGCTGGACACCGATCGGGTTGCGCATCGACGGCACGTTGGCGTTGACCGCACAATCGCCGAACGAGATCAGTGTGCGCGTGCGGTCGCGTACCAGTCGAATCTTGTGGAGGTCATCCTCGCTCGACACCGCACCCTCGACGAGGCAGAAGTCGACATCGTGTGGGTACTCCTTCACGTCGATGAGTGGACTGAAGACGATGTCGGCACGCTCGGCGATGTCGAAGAGGCGCTCATCCATGTCGAGGAACGACATGTGGCAGCCGGAGCAGCCGTCGAGCCAGATCGTTGCGAGGGTCGGCTTCGTCATGTTTGCTCGAGTTCCTTGCCGAACCGCTTCACGAATGGCAAGAACGGACGCCGCGCTTTACTGCCCTCGGCGATCGCACGGCCGTTCTCGAAGAGCGCACCCGTCGGGCAGACCTGCACGCACTTGCCACAGCTCGTGCACGTCGTCGAGTCGCCCCACGGGGTTCCCATGTCGGTCACCACTCGCTCGTCGATGCCGGAGCCCATGACACCCCACGTAAAGGCGCCTTCGATTTCGGCGCAGACCCGCACGCAACGCACGCACATGATGCACCGGTTGTGATCGATCGAAAAGAGTGGATGGCTGGCGTCGATGCCGACCGAAGGGTTGATCGCGGGCAGCTCGAAGTGGTCGACCTGCAGTTCCTCGGCCAGATCTTGCAGCTCGCAGTGATTGTTGGCGACGCAGACTGCGCAGATGTGATTGCGCTCGAGGAACAGCATCTCGGTGATCATCCGGCGGAACTCGGTGAGCTGCTCGGACTTGGTCGTGACGTCCATGCCCTCCGAGACGCGCGTCGTGCACGCCGGGCTGAGCTTGTTCGAGCCGGCGATCTCGACGAGGCACAGGCGACACGAGCCGATATCGGACAGCCCGTCGAGGTGACACATCGTGGGGATGTCGATGTCGTTCTCCGTGGCCACCTCGAGAATGGATTGACCATCGGTGGCGGCCACTTCGGCGCCGTCGATCCGCAGCGTGTGGACCGTCGTCATCCGAACACCGGTGCCGGTTCGATCGTGCATACCCCGGCGGGACAAACCCGGTCGACGATGTGTGCGATGTACTCGTCGCGGAAGTAGCGCAGGGTGCTGAAGATGGGGTTCGGGGCACCCTGACCGAGCCCGCACAAGCTTGTGCGCTGGACCATGTGGCCAAGCCGCTCCATCTGCTCCAGGTCGTCCATGGTCGCTTCTCCCAGGGTGATCTTGTCGAGCAGCATGAACAGTTGCGTGGTGCCCACGCGACACGGGACGCACTTGCCGCACGACTCCTCACGACAGAAGTCCATGAAGTACCGCGCCACGTCGACCATGCAGGAGGTGTCGTCCATGACGATCATGCCGCCAGATCCCATGAACGAGCCGACCTCGATCAGCGACTCGTAGTCGACCCCCATGTCGAGGAACTCGGCCGGGATACAGCCGCCGGAAGGACCACCGGTCTGCACGGCCTTGAAGGCTCGACCGTCGACGATCCCACCGCCGATGTCGAACACGATCTCGCGAAGCGAGGTGCCCATCGGAACCTCGATGAGCCCGGTGTTGACGACCCGTCCGGCGAGCGCGAAGACCTTCGTTCCCTTGCTGGTGGCAGTGCCGATGTCGGCGAACCAGGCACCGCCATTGCGAATGATCGGTGCGACGTTGGCGAATGTCTCGACGTTGTTGATCAACGTTGGCTGAGCCCAGAGACCGGACACCGCCGGATAGGGAGGCCGTGTCGTCGGCGTGCCGCG
The DNA here is from genome assembly GCA_031408175.1 of Ilumatobacteraceae bacterium. Taxonomy (GTDB): domain Bacteria; phylum Actinomycetota; class Acidimicrobiia; order Acidimicrobiales; family Ilumatobacteraceae; genus JAENVT01. Next base: position 1,354 of record JANOJI010000223.1, on the reverse strand, counting down.
ACCGCCTTCGAGCGACGCGATCAGGGCGGTCTCCTCACCACATACGAACGCCCCGGCGCCCTGGCGCACATCGACCTCGAAACCGAAATTGGTGTCGTTGATGGCAGCGCCGAGGTACCCGGCATTGGCGGCCGCACGGATCGCCTTGCGAAGGCGACCGACTGCCAGCGGGTACTCGGCGCGGCAGTAGACGTAGCCCTGGCTGGCGCCGACGGCATAGGCAGCGATCGCCATCCCTTCGAGCACTCGGTACGGGTCGCTCTCGAGCACGCTCCGGTCCATGAAGGCCCCCGGGTCACCTTCGTCGGCATTGCAGATGACGTACTTCGTCGAGCCGATGGCCTTGGCGACGGTGTTCCACTTGAGGCCGGTCGGATATCCGGCGCCTCCCCGACCACGCAGCCCACTGCGGTTGATCTCCTCTCGCACCTCGGCGGGCGTCATCGAGGTGAGGACCGTGTGGAGCGCCCCGAACCCACCGCAGTCGACGTAGTCCTCGAGACTCTCAGGGTCGACGCGACCGGAGTTCTCCGTCACGATACGGAACTGCCGACTGAAGAACGGCGCCTCGTCGACGCGCTTGTCGCCCGGTTTCAGGGCAGCAAGTGCCTCGACGATCCCGCCGAGGTCGTCAGGCCGCACATGCGAGAAGAGCTGGCCGGTCTCCGGGATCTGCACGAGCGGTCCGGCGGCACACATCCCCAGGCAGCCAACGCGCTTGACCGCGACGTCGGTGAATCGGCATCGCTGACCTGCTCGCCGAGCCCGGTGAGGACTTCGTGGGACTGCGTCGACAGGCAGCTGACCGCCTCGCAGACGTAGGCCGACGCCCGCGCCGTACCTTCGGGCTTCGGGAGGTTGACCCGTCGAGACCGAAGTCGTTCCAGCGCTGCCGCTGTCGAGGATTCGCTCATAGCGCCTCCAGCCGGGCCACGAGCTCGTCCGGGCTGACCCGCCCCTCCACCACACCGTCGACGACGACGACAGGCGCGAGGCTGCACACGCCGAGACAGCGAGCCGTGAGGAGCGACAGCTTTCCGTCGGCCGTGGTCTCACGCGCCTTCACGCCGAGGCCTGCCCGGATCGACGTCAGGATCTCGCCGGCACCGTTGATGTAACAGGCGGTTCCTGTGCAGACGACACAGGTGTGCTCACCTTGCGGCTTGAGCGTGAAGTAGTGGTAGAAGGTGGCGACACCGAAGACCTTCGATGGTGGGACCAGGAGGCTGTCGCCGATGAATCGAAGTGCGTCGTCGTCGAGGTAGCCGAACGCTTCCTGCGCGGAGTGGAGCGCCTCGATCAGCGCATCGGGCCGGTTGCCGAGCCGACGCATTCGCGTCTCGACAACGCGCCA
>JANOJI010000209.1:0-8074 GCA_031408175.1 Ilumatobacteraceae bacterium | reverse complement strand
TTGCACCATGTGCCAGGGGAATTCACCAAGTCGGCGCGCGACACCGAGTTCGTGTTGACGGGTCCGAACTCGATGATGTTCGTGCCGCGCCATCAGCATCGCGATGCACTTGCCGAAACCGCCGATCATCAGCAGTACTCGATCTGCCACTACGTGATCTTCCCCAACACGGTGTTCAACAACAACCCCGAGCACATCCAGGTGTTCCAGCCGATCCCGATCGGTGTCGATCGCACCAAGTTCATCTGCTGGGAGCTGGTGTATCAACCGGACGGTGACGACGACCCCGAATTTGCCGACTACTGGGATCGCACGATGACCCACTGGACGCACCTCAAAGATGTGGTCGCCGAGGATCTGTTCGTGTTCGCCGAACTCGACGCCACCCGGCACTCGATGGCGTACAACATGAACCGATTCTCCACGAAGGAGTGCAAGCCGGTCGCCTATCACGAGACCATGAACCTCGCAGTGCGTGGTCACAGTCCGATGGAACGCTGGGACGACTTCCCGGCCGGCGGTGGCGAATGATCCTCGTCGCCGGATGGCTCGAGTTCACCTCACAAGAAGACCGCGACGCCGTTGTCGCGGCGGGCCGCAGCGTGCAGCAATCGACGCGTGACGACGAACCCGGTTGCTTGGCGTACTCCTTTGCGGCCGACACAGGGGCAGCGACCCGTGTGCAGGTGTACGAGGCGTGGTCCGATACCGAGTCGCTCGCCGCGCATTTCGCCCATCCAAACTTCCTGGCGATGCGCGAGATCCTGCGCGGTGTCGAGCGTGCGGGTTCATCTGTCGCCAAGTACCGCTGCGATCTCAGCGAGCCGATTTACGACGACCAGAAGCAACCGCGCGCCGACTTCTTCACCGCCCCGTAACCGTCGTCCTCGCCAGTGCTCAGCGGGCGAGATAGCCGCCGTCGACGGCAAGGGCGTGGCCGACGGTGAACGAGGAGTCGTCGCTGCACAGCCACAGTGCTGCTTTGGCGATCTCATCGGGCCGACCGAAGCGCCCCATCAGACTGAGCCGGGACACGACCTCCGATTCGGCACGGCCGCGCTGTTCCATTGCATTGCGCAGCATCGGCGTGTCGATCGCGCCAGGACAGATGGCGTTGATCCGGATCCCATCGCCGGCATAATCGATGGCCGCGCTGCGGGTCAGTCCGATCACCCCGTGCTTGCTGGCCGTGTATCCCGACTGATGCGGCTGCGGGCGAAACGAGTTGGTCGATGCGATGTTCACGATGGCGCCGCCATTCCCATTGGCGAGCATGGCTCGGATCTCGTACTTCATGCACAAGAACACCGAGCGCAGATTGATGGCGATGATCCTGTCGAACGTATCGACGCCGAGGTCGGCGAGACGCTCGGTTTCGCCTTCGATGGCAGCCATGTTGACAGCGTGGTCGAGCGTGCCGAACTCGTCGACCGCGCGCTGCACCATCGCCTCTGCCGATGCGTTGTCGGAGACGTCGACGCGTTGGAAGACGGCAGTCCCGCCACTGGTGCGGATGTCGGCAGCAACCGCGTCGCCCGCGTCGGAGATGTCGGCGACGACGACCCGCGCTCCGGCTGCCGCAAAAGCCTCGGCCGTGGCCTTGCCCATACCACCACTGCCCCCGGTGACGATCACCGACTTGCCTTCGAAGTTCGACATGGTCACTCCTTGCCGCCGTTGGTATACGGCTGTAGCAGACTGTTGTCCTAGCCGATCGTTGGAGGCAAACCGATGGCAGAAGATTTCGAAGACGTCAGTGTGTTCGTCCTCTCGTCGGAGCGAGAACTGACCTTGCTCGACAAGCAGACGGAGTGCGTTTTCATGTGGGCCACGAGCGACGGCGATGCCGTCGGCGTGATCATGAACTTCGTGTTCCACGACGGCAAGTTCTGGTTGACCGGGAGCGGGCAGCGAAAGCGGTTTGCGGCCCTAGCGCGCCGACCACGCGCTGCAGTCGCCATCACCAGTCGCGGCACAGATATCGGGGTCAGCCAGAGCGTCACCTACAAGGGGCCGGTGCTGTTGCACGAGGACGACGACACCAAGGCCTGGTTCTACCCGGCGCTGGCGGCGCGGGTCCGGCCGAAGAATGTCGAGCAACAGGCGGCATTCGCCAAGTTTCTCGACTCACCGCGTCGAATCGTGATCGAACTGATCCCTGAGACGCGCATCGGCTTCGACGCAGAGAACATGTTCGTCGGCACGGGCGCCGGTTCGACCCCGCACGAGCATGTCGACAACGACCATTAGCTGATCACCACGCACTCGAAGTGACCGAGGCCGACGGCAGGGCCAGAACGCACGCGGACGAAACTCTCCGCCCAAGCGTGCTCGAACTCGAATGCTCGCCCGGCGGCTTCGACGATCCTGGTGGGATGCGACACGTCCCATATCTCGCCTTCCTGGTGATAGTCGCCGCGGTACACGCCCTGTCCGAGGCCATCGTTGAAGCCGCCGAAGTAACCACCACCTTGGCAGTAGACCCAACCGAGATCCTCGACGCTGTATGTGCGTGATTCGCCAGTCGCATCGATCAGCTCGAAGGTGCCTGATCGCAGCCGCCGGCCGCCGTCGTAGAACTGCAGGTCGTGCGTGACGGACTGAACGGCGATCGACCGGGCTCCCACCAGGATCGCGCCCTTGTCGGACGCGGCACGAGGCCGAGGGTCGGCGAAGTAGTAGCCGCCGTGATCGGGCATGTGAAACAGCACCCATTGCCGGACGCCGGGCAATCGACGCGGCCCACCTGAGGGAGCGCCGGCGCGGGGGCCACCGCGACCTGGTTGATACCCCCACGAATGATTGCGGAAGAACGATGCCGTCGTCAGTTCGACTCGCCGGCCACCGATGCAGACCCACCCGCTGCATTCACCCGTCACCTCGTAGGTGGCTCGCTCGCTGATCAGTCGACCGTCGATACGGGTGACCTCGATCGGATCGAGGTGTGGCCCGGCAGTGGTGCGGCATGCCACATCGAGCGAGATGCCCTGATCACCGAGCACGTCGTTGTCTTCGAGCACCATTCGCATCGTGAGCATCGGCTCGACCACCTCGATTCGCAGCGGCCCGACGCCCAGGTGGTCCATATCCGGCCGCAGGCGGCGCGACAGGCGGACGTTGTGCTGCCGGCCTTCGTGGCGCACGCAGACAAAGCCATCGAGCACGTCGTTGTTCTGGTACAGCCGCACATTCGACGTCAGACAAACGAGCCCGTCTGCATCGCACAACGTGACGTAGTGGCCGTCATTCCACTGCGGGTCGCTGCCTGCGACGGCCGCGAAGGTGTTGGTGAATTGGTGGTAGGGATACTCATCCATCCCTAGCAGCATTCGACGCCTCCTAGATTGCTCGGCCGGTCGCGGCAGCGTAGAGTCCGTCGTCGTTGTCGGCACCACCGGCTGGCACGACCTTGGGGGGTTCGAAGCATGCTCGGCGATCGCTGGATTACAGATACCACCCCCACCGAGCGGTTCCCCAACTACACGCGGGGCAACGCAGGCGAGGTGCTGGCCGATCCGGTGAGCCCGCTCGGCTGGACGTTCTGTTGCGAGCCGGGCATGGTCGTCGGCTGCGTTGACGGGTTCGAGGCGATGGGTGTGTTCGACCGCAGCGAATACGGCACGCCGCCCGAGACGTTTGGCATGTTCGGCGGATACTTCTACAACTCCTTGACCCAGGCTCGCCTGTTCGGTGTTCGTTCGGGCGCTGGATGGCAAGCGATCGACAACGCGTACTTCGACAACACTCAAGACATTCCGCCGTACGTGGAGTTGCCGTGGCACATCTCGCCGCGCCATAGCGAGAAGTTGGCCAACACGATGGGTTGGATCATGTCGACCGATTCGGTGCCGGAGATCGATCTGCAGAAGTACGAGGCCAAGGCGTGTCGCGACAGTCGTCCCGACCTCTCCACACAGTCGAATGAGCAACTCGTCGCCAGGGCTCGGATGTTGCAGCGGCACATGCGGGCGATGTTCTCCCAGGTTGTGTGGGCATCCCTCGGCGGTAGCGTCGGGCCGGCGGTGCTCACTGCCCTGACCGGCGAGATCGACCCGACAGCGACCACGAAGCTCATCACCGGAGTAGGAGACGTCGACTCGGCTCAGATCGCCGGTCAGATGTTCAAGCTCTCGCGTCTCATACGCAAGTCGGCGACGTTGAGCGCGGAGTTCGACAAGGGCGTCGTCGGCTTACTTGACCGCCTGCGCGGCTCGGCTGATGCCGACGCCGCGCACTTTCTCGCCGAGGTCGACGACTTCATCTACGAGCACGGCAGCCGTGGGCCCAACGAGTACGACATCTATTCGTGGAGCTACGAGACCAAACCCGACCTCGTGCTGTCGTCGATCGAGCGCCTGCGCCACGCCGATGACGACGCCGATCCAGTCCGTGGCGAGGCCTCAGGCGCGGCCGAGCGCGAGCGGCTGACGGAACATTTCCGCACCCTGTTCGCGGACAACGCCGAAGCGCTGGCCACGTTCAATGCCGCGCTGCATTCGGCTGGCGTCTTCATGTCCGCCCGTGAACGTTGCAAGTGCAACAACATCCGCACCATTGCAGAGGTGCGCATGTGCTTCTACGAGATCGGTCAACGGATGGTCGATGCCGGCCACCTTGCCCACAAGCGGCAGATATGCATGCTGTTGGCCAACGAGGTCGATGCCTTTGCGGACGCTCCTGCGGCGTTCAAGGGTCTCCTCGCCGAGCGCGAGATCGACTACTTGTCGCTGTACGACTTGGAGCCGCCGTACATCGTCGACAAGGTCGCACCGCCCTTGTCGAAGTGGCAGCGCAAGAGCGAGATGACGATCGTGCAGGTCAAGGTCGGCGATGTGTTGAAGGGCGTCGCCGGTTCCCCAGGCGTCGCCACAGGGATAGCCCGGGTGCTGCTCGACCTGTCGGACCCGTTCCGCCTCGAGGTCGACGACATCCTGATCGCCCCGCAAACCGACCCGGCGTGGACGCCGCTGTTCCTCAGCGCCGGCGCGGTGATCACCAATGTCGGTGCGGTGGGCACGCATGCGGTGATCGTCAGCAGGGAGCTGGGAATCCCGTGCGTGCCGTCGATCCCCGACGCGACCAGAAGAATCCCCGACGGCGCAACCATCACCGTCGATGGCAGCAACGGCACCGTCACCATCGTCGCACTGCCGTGACCAATCCTGCGTATCTCGCGGGATTGCTGTCGCTCGAGGGCCGGGTCGCCCTGGTCACCGGTGGGGCAACCGGTATCGGTGAAGGGATTGCACGCGTGCTGTCGGCCGCCGGCGCACACGTGACGATCGGCGACATCGACATGGAGGGCGCCGAGCGTGTCGCCGCCGAGATCGGTGGGCTCGCCGTTGAACTCGATGTCACCGACGCCGATGCAGTGTCGAGTGTGCTGGCAGCGATCACCGGCCTCGACATTCTGGTCAACAATGCCGGCACCTACCGCGAGGCCGGCAGCATCCTCGACCAGTCGCACGAATCCTGGCGACGGTCGATCGACGTCAACTATGCCGGTGTGTTCAACTGCTCGAAAGCCGCCGCACAAGCGATGGTCGCCGGCGGTCGAACCGGTTCGATCGTCACCATCTCCTCGGTCGACGGATTGCTGCCGTGTCTCGGCACCGGGTACGACTCGGCGAAGGCTGCCGTCATGCACTTCACCCGCTCGCTGGCTGTCGACCTGGCGCCGCATGGAATCCGCGTCAACGACGTCGCGCCTGGCAATGTGCCAGTGGCAACGCTCGACAAGATCCACGCGGGAGAGTTGCCGCCTCTGTGGCCAGAGAACTCCTCGCGATCGGGCCTGATGGGCGCGCTGATGCGTCAGCGATCGGCCAACATCCCGCTCGGACGCAAGGGCGTTCCCGCCGACATCGGTCATGCAGTGCTGTACCTGTGCTCGCCGATGGCCGGCTATGTCACGGGCCACTCGTTGGTGGTCGACGGTGGTTGGACTCTGGTATGAGCCGGTCGCATACCATGACCGCCAGGAGATTTCTTTGACGTGAAAGGAAATTGATCATGAGGGCTTGGATCATGAGGCTTGGATCATGAGGCTTGAAGGTCGAGTTGCCGCGATCACCGGCGGTACGAGGGGGATCGGACGGGGGATCGCCGAGGCATTCCTTGCCGAGGGCGCCAAGGTCGTGATCAACGGCAAGACCCCCGAAAAGGGTGTCGGGGCGTTGGCCGAGATGAATGCCGGCGACAACGCTCACTTCATCGCCGGCGATGTGCGACAGCAGGCCGACATCAACGCTCTGATCGATGGCACGGTCGACAAGTACGGCAAGATCGACATCCTGGTCAACAACGCCGGTGGATCCGGTGGGTTCGCCCCGGTCGGGCAGATGACCGACGAGGCCTGGTTGGAATGCCTCGACTGGTGCCTCAACGCCACGTTCTACGGCACCCGCCGCGCGCTTCAGAAGATGGAGGGAAGCGGGTGGGGCCGCATCATCAACATCTCCTCGGTCGAAGGACGGCATGCCAACAAAGCAATGGTCTCGCACTACATCACCAACAAGCACGCCATCAACGGGCTGACGCGGGCAGTCGCCTTCGAATACGGCGCGGCCGGGATCACGTGCAACGCCATCTGCCCGGGTGCCATTGAGACCGACATCATGAAAACTGTCGGCCCTCAGGCTGCGGCCGCCATGGGCACGACGTACGACGGCTTCCTCGACGGTTACGCGCAGGAAGCGTCGATCAAGCGGTTGAACACCATCGAGGAGGTCGCTGCCATGGCAGTACTCGTGGCATCGAACGAGGGTGGGGGAATCAACGGTGCGATCCTCGATGTGCATGGCGGCACGTTGCTTGCCTAGCGCCGCTGGAGCACCGCAACCTGCCTTGGCGACTAGGCAATCTCCGAGAACGCCGCGCTGAGATCTGCAGGACCGCGATACAAGATGGTGATGGCCCGACTGGCGAATCGCCAATCGCCCTCGACGACGGTGTATGCGTCGTCGTAATAGGCGAGCAGAAGCCCGGTGGTTCCGTCGCGGCGTTGATTGTGCTCGCTGATGTACCAGCGACCGGTGCCGGTGTCGCCGTCGATCGTGGCCTGGCCGTTGTGGGCGAGCTGAACGATCGTGTCGAAGCCGTCGACCGCGCCGACCCAGTAGTCGACGATCGCCTCCGTGCCGTTCATGACACGGCCCCGGCCAAGATCCCAATGCGCATTCGGAGCCCACGTCGACGCCCACTGGTCGCGATCCTTGCGGACAACCGCATCGCAGTACCGGTGGACGAGGTCGGAAATCTCGACTGGGGTGCTCATCCCTCCATGTTGGCAGGCGCTTGCGACCGCTATGAAGCGATGGGGAACTCTGACGCACCCGGTTCGAACCGGGGCGCGACAACAACAGGCACAGGACAGACCTGCAGTAGCTTCGCCAATCCGCCGGCCGCGAGCCCTGGCAGGCTCGCCGGCACGATCACGCGACTGACCGGTCGATGCTGCAGCACGTGGAAGATCTCGCTGACAGCGTCGTCGCCAGATGTCGAGATGGTCTCGATGTCGTCGGTGTGCACGCTGAGACGGCACACCACCTGGTCGAGGTAGATCAGGCCGGCCATCGACACATCGATGTCTTCGGCAACCGCGAACTCGCGCAACGATGCGGCCGATCGGCCGTCGAGTGTGAGCAGCAACGTGACAGCCCGGTCGTCAGTAGTGAGCACATTGAGGCCACCTTCGCCATCTGGGCTGGATGGGTCGATGAGAATCAGTGTTCTGGACACAATCATGGTTTCATCCATGACAGCAGGATACGGAGGCCAGGTTTCCCCATGCTTGCCGCCAGATGAACACTCGGTCCGCCGCCAAAGGTCACGCGGAGCTCCGAACATCGGCTGCCGCGACGCCTCGGTAGGTGAGATTGTCGACCGTGCCGCGTACATCGTTCCACGCTCGGCGACCGACGACGAGCCCGACGGGCAGCCTGTTGGCGGCCCCGAGGTCGTGCTCGACGAGTTGGTCGACCAGCTCAGCGAGGTCGGTGGCGCTCATCCTGGAACTCCATCCCGTGTCGCACAATGTTCGGTACAGCTCGGCCCGCCATTCGAGCTCGGTCAT
>JANOJI010000203.1:0-5249 GCA_031408175.1 Ilumatobacteraceae bacterium | reverse complement strand
GCTGGGGATGCCATCGAGCAGCTGATCGACGATCTTGGTCGCCTCGCGGGTCTCTTGCAATCGCACCCAGCAGCGGGCGTAGCAGTCACCGTCGGGGTGCGTCCACACCTTCCAATCGACCTTGTCCCATGCCATCGGCAGTTGTTGATCGCGGCGCAGATCCCAGTCCACGCCACTGGCACGCAAGTTGGCGCCGCTGAGCCCGTACTGCTTGGCGATGTCGCCGGGAATCACGCCGATGCCACGCAGACGGCTCTGGAAGATCTCGTTGCCGAACAACAAGTCGTCCATCTCGTCGCAGAACGTGCGCAGCTTCTTCATGACCTGCTTGGTCTCGGTGATCCAGCCGGCAGGCAGGTCGTCTTTCAAGCCGCCGATCCGGTCGAAGTTGGGATGGAAGCGACCACCGGTTGCCGACTCGATGAGGTTGAGCACGTACTCGCGATCGCGGAAGGCGAGGAAGACAGGCGTGATCGCACCGAGCTGTACGCCCAGGTCGCCGAGGAACAGACCGACGTTGGCGATGCGGCTGAGCTCGAACAGGATCGTGCGGATCCATTGGGCGCGCGGCGGCGCCTCGATCTGCATCAGCTTCTCGGCGGCGAGGATGAACGGCACCTCGTTGGCGAAGCTGCCCAACCAGTCGATGCGATTGATCAACGAGGTCACCTGCGGGAAGGTGCGCACCTCGGTGAGCTTCTCGTAGCCGCGGTGCATGTATCCCGCGCTGGGTTCCGCCCACACCACCTGCTCACCATCGAGACGAACGATGATGCGCAGCGTGCCATGGGTGGCTGGGTGCTGTGGACCGATGTTGAGGGTCATGCCCTCGGTCTCGAGCTCGACGTTGAGGCGCGCGTCGGCGGCCTGGGCGGCGATGTAGCTGAGCTTCTGGCGATCGGCGAGATCGGTCATGTCGTCGCCTCGCTCTCGGTCTCGGTCTCGTCGCCATCGTCGTCGTCGTCGCCGGGGAGTTGCTCGACGTCGACGATGCCGGGCCACGGCTTGACGATCCGGGCCAACAGCGGAAAGTCCTTGCGCAGCGGATGCCCTTCGAACTCCATCGGCAGATACATGTTGCGCAGATCGTTGTGACCAGCGAAGCCGATCCCGAACATCTCGTGGGCTTCACGCTCGTGCCAGTTGGCACCGGCGTAGACCGGGATCCAACTGTCGACGACGGGGTCATCGTCGGGCACATCGGCTTTGATCGTGACGCCGAAGTGCTGCTTGATGTTGGTGACCCTGGCGAAGACCTGCATGCGCGACTCGCCACCGGCGTATCCCTGACGAATGGTGTCGTCGCGCTCGGGCGGTGGCTGCGTGGGATCGTCTTCGCCACGGCCGAAGGGGCTCGGCATCCAGTCGATCGCCGACAAGAAGCAGAAGTACTCGCAGCCGATGACGTCACGCAGCGCCATGCCCGCAGCACGCCAGGCGCTGAGCCGCACACGGACCCACATGTCGTCGCCCGGTTTCACCAAACTGTCGAGCAGATCGTCGCCCAACACGTCGCGCAGCCGTTGCACGACGCCCTCGCGCAGCGCGTCCCCTGGCAACGCCAAGGCCTCGGTCTCGGTGGCTCCGGAGTCACTCAATACGACCACCACCCACGACGATCGGCTCGCGCATCGATACGTCCTTGACCATCGGCTTGGTGCCTTCACCGCGCCACCGCGCACCCATGTCTTCGTTCTTGATCCGCTGCTGCAGCAGAACAATGCCTTCCAGCAACGCCTCGGGGCGTGGCGGACAACCGGGTACGTAGACGTCGACCGGGATGATCTGGTCGACACCTTTGGTGACCGAATAGCTGTCCCAGTACGGACCGCCACAGTTGGCGCACGAGCCCATCGAGATCACATACTTCGGTTCGGGCATCTGCTCGTAGAGGCGTTTGACGGCTGGAGCCATCTTGTCGGTGACGGTGCCCGACACGACCACGAGGTCGGCTTGGCGCGGGCTGGCAGGCAGGGGGATGACACCGAGGCGCATCACGTCGTAGCGCGGCGAGCCGAATGCGGCACCCATCTCGATCGCGCAACAGGCCAGGCCCCACTGATACACCCACAGGCTGTATGAGCGGCCGAGGTTGAACAGCGACGTCAGCGGTTTGGGCATACGCCCTTTGTCTACGAATCCCATGTCGTCATACCCAACGCAGCACGCCCTTGCGCCACGCATAGACGAGGCCGAGCAGTAGGACGAACACGAAGATCCCCATCTCGACCAGGCCGAAACTACCGTAACGCTCGAGCTGTGTGGCCCACGGGAAGATGAACACTGCTTCGACGTCGAACACCACGAAGAGCAGGGCGAAGATGTAGTACCGGACTTGGCTCTGTGACCAGCCGTCACCGACGGGGTCGACGCCACTTTCGTAGGCGGTCAGCTTCTCGACCGAGGGCTTGTTGGGGCGCACCAATGCCGAGATACCCAACAACAATCCGGCCAAGAGCAGGGCGATCGCCCCAAACCAGACGACTGTGAGGTAGTCGCGCAAGAAGTCCGACATCGCGGCCGACGCTACTACGCGGCGTGAATCGCCTCACAAACCCTTCCCACCACGCTGACCGCCCCGCCGAACTTTGTCGTTCTCGACGTTCCCAGCGCGGCGCGAGCGACAAAGTTGCAGAGCGGACGGTGGCAGATAGGTTCCCGCGCGGCTTCCCCCGGGTTTCTTCTCAGCGCTCTCGGAGGTCGTCATGCCTAGCTATCACCCGCTCCTCGTCGCCTGGCTTCGAACCCACCACGGCGTCGTCTCCCGTCAGCAGCTTCGTGCGTTGGGTATCACCCGAGGCGATCTTGAGGCCATGATGCGCTGCGGCGAACTCGTCGTGATCTGGGAGGGTGTCTATCGGCACGCTCTATGGCCCGACACCTTCCTGTCGAAGTGCGTGGCCGTGTGCGCGGCGGACGCAACGCTGGTTGTGACCTGCGGCGGAGCGGCTCGTATGTGGCAGTTTCGTCGATGTGGCCACGTTGACATGCATGTTTCCGGCACCGGGACGGGTTTACGGCTCGTCGGCGGTCCGGTTCATCATCGGTGCCCGATCATGCCGACCGATCACGTCTATCACCGCGACGACGGCATCAGGGTCACAAGTCCCGCAAGGACTGTCTTCGACCTGTCCAAACACCTCAACTCCACCGACATCGAGAGTGTGATCGAACAAGGCCTGCGACGATCGCAGTTCGAGATCCCGACGCTCTATGCGGTGGGTGGACTGCTGTGCAAAAGGGGCCGACCGGGATCCGCTCGCTTCGCTGCCGTGCTTTCGTCGAGACCGACCTGGCGCCGACCAGCCGATTCACACCCGGAGATCGCGCTGCGCGCGGCACTGGGCGCTGCAGGCGTGCATCTCGGGCCACATGTTGCACTGACACTGCACGACGGGCAAACGGTGCATCCGGACCTTGGGGATCCGAAGGCCCACTTCTACATCGAGATCGACGACCACGAATGGCACGGAAGTCGGCTCGACGCAACCTACGATCGCCGGCGCGACCGCATGGCGCGTTTGGTCGGCGCTCGGATCGAACGTGTGAGCACGGACGAGATCGCATTGATGTCACCCATGCTGATCACTTGGCTCGCAGTTGCCTACCGTCAACAGCAAACCTTGTCACTGTCAGCAAGGTGAGCAAGTTGCCAGCGACAAAGTTCCGGGGGAACGGGCGACGACGTACGTGCGGTGGCGCGTCAGCGCAGCGGAGGAAGGGATTGCGTCGCGTCGAGCCAGCCCGACATGCCGGCCTGCACCATGTCGCGAGGCACGCTGCTGCCACCCGCGCCGTACGCCGCACCGGACTTCGGCAGCGTACCCACGCGCTCGCGCGCATACGCCACCGCGCCATGCAGATCTTCGGCAAAGCGGTCCATCACACCAGGCGCGGTGTTGGGCCGGGTGATGCAGAAATGGATCGCCGGTGGGTGCTGCAAGCCGTTCATTCGCCAGCTGTGCTGAGCGAGGTAGTCGTTGACGTGAAAGATGTCGACGTCGTTGGTTGCTGAGGCACAGAAGGCGACGTTGAAGAACGGGTCTCCGATCACTGCCAGTTCGGGGTGGGCGCTGATGATCCCGCGCAACTCGGCGGCCGTGCGGAAGATGTCGGCGGCGATCTTCAGGTAACCGTCTCGACCGAGCGACACCATCGCCGCCCACGCCGAGGCGATGATCCCACCGGAGCGCGAACCACTCATGCCTGGCGAGGTGTACAGCCCGCCCGGCCAGTCAGGCGCCATGAAGTACTGCAGACGGCGCAACTCGGGCGTCCGGTACAGCAGCACGCTCGACCCCTTCAGGGCGAAGCCGTACTTGTGAGTGTCGGCGCTGATCGAGGTGACACCTGGCAACCTGAAGTCGAACACGGGCACCGCGTGGCCCAGTGATTCGCCCCAGCACAGGATGAACCCACCGAGGCAGCCATCGACGTGCAAGTTGATGCCGCGCTCGACCGCCAACGTCGAGAGCGCTTCGATCGGGTCGATCAAGCCATGCGGATACGTACCGGCCGAACCGACGAGCGCAACCGTGTTGCCGTCGACGAGTGAACGCACCGAATCCACATCTGCGACGAACTGATCTGTGAGGGAGGCCTTGCGCAGCTCGATTCCGAAGTAGTGCGCGCCCTTGTCGAGCGCTGGATGGGCTGTGACGGGCAGCACGACGTTGGGAAGGTCGATGCCGCGCTCGCGACCCCACTCTCGATAGACCAGCAATGGGTTCATCAAGCTCTCCGTGCCGCCGCTGGTCACGACGCCACACGGTTGTGGGGCATGCATCAGACCTGCAGTCATGGCGAACACCACTCCCTCGAACCGTGTCGCACTCGGATACACGTCTCGCTGCAACACGTTGGCGTGGCTGTAGTGGCCGAACACCTCGTTCAGGAAGGCGTAGTGCTGGTGGTCGCCGGAGTAGATGGAGCCGCTGATCTTGCCGTCATCGGCTGCAGCATCCTCGATCGCCGACATCGCCTTGATCTCGTCGACGATCTCGTGTCGGCTGCGCCCGGATTGTGGAAGACTGCGTTCGACCGTGTAGCGATCGGCGTACGGATAGAGCCCCATCGCCGCAACCTACCAAGGCGTCAGCTGTCGAAGTTTGACTCACGTGTCGACGAACGAAACGTCAGAGCTTGGTCAAACTGACGAGCGCTGCGTGAAGATCGGTCAGGTCGCGAAGGGCGCGGTCCATGCACTCACGGTTCGCCGGATCGGGCATGTTGATCGCCTTGATGCGCAG
>JANOJI010000191.1:0-25544 GCA_031408175.1 Ilumatobacteraceae bacterium | reverse complement strand
TACTCCTCTACGGACGATCTCATTTCTTCAGTCGTCAGTTCCAGTTCCTCGATCGCGGATTGAAGTTGGGTTCTGGTCGCGTTCAAATCTTGCCTGAGCGCATCCGCCCCTGTCTCCGGACCCTTTTGCGCCCGTCCATTCATACTGCGTCCGGCGGCGCCTAGGTCTTGAAAGGCGACGACACAGAGTCCGCTTTCGCGGCTCTGCGCTATTGGCTCGACAATCACCCTGACGAGTCGGCCCTGGTCTTCGATTTCGAGTGAGGCATCGTCGCGCACGATGGGCTTTTTGGTGTCCCGCACGGCGCTCACGGCTGTTCGTACGATCCGCCGCAAAGCCTTGCGCACGATTGCGAACAGATTCAGGCTGGCCGCCCCCGACGACGGCTCTAAATAGCGGCCGGTCTCGCCGCCGGAAAATGTCAGGATTTGATCGTGCCGGTCGATCACGACATAGACGAGTGCATGCTTTGCCAAAGCCAAGCGCGCGCGTTGTTCGACCTGATCGGTGCTCGATTGAGGAATCCGAGGCGCCAGTCGCGCCGACCCCGGCGGCAGGCGGGGAGCGGCCGGCGGAAGGCGCACCGCGCCGTTTTCCCGCCGCTCGAATATTCTATTCTTTCTGTCGAGCTCGCCGAACTGCGCGCTCATCCGCGCAACGCCTTCCGCAATCCCAAGGAACAACAGTCCGCCCCGAACGAGTGCGTAGTGGAAAGTCTGAAGCACTCGATCCTGTAAACTAGCGTCGAGATAGATCATCAGGTTCCGGCAGGAAATCAGCAAACACGCCTTCATCCCACCGATCGAACGTGTTCGCGATGGCTACGTCTTCAACATCGGCGACGACGAACGCCAACTGGTCTCCCGGCTGTTGACCGAACTCAGTCAGTTGCTGATGGGCGAATCCGACGATCCGCGTCTGATCCGAATCTTCCCGCCTGCCTACCACCTGGCCGACGATGCCGACGCCGACGCCGAGTACCAACGCCTGATGCGCGACGACCTCGTCGCCTCGAGGCTCTCGGGGATCTCGACGGTCAACGCGGCGCTGGAGGCTCCTGGACCTGTCGACGAGGAGTCGATGGTTGCGTTCGTGCAGGCGATCAATGGTTTGCGATTGGTGCTGGGCACCATGCTCGATGTCGTCGAGGACCACGATCCCGACGACATCGACGACGACGACCCGCAGGTCGGCGAGCACCACCTGTACAACTTCTTGAGCTGGCTGCTCGATTGGGCGGTTCGTGCCCTCAGCGAGACCGTCACTCCGCAGGAAACATGAAGCAGCCGACTGCGCCCGGGCCGGAGTAGACCCCCACGCTGGGCCCGATGCGATAGCGGATGAGCTCGCCGACGTTGGCCGACTCCGTGATCGCATCGGCGAGGGCCGTGGCGAGCGGTTCGACCGATTTGTCGCCCCGGCCGACCGCGGCCTTCAGACGTGCACCCCATCCGACCACCGTTCTGGCCATCGTCTCGACAGCGTCGACCATCGTGTCGACGTTCGACACCACCTCGACCTTTCCGTCGTGCAGGGTCATGACGGCGACCTCCGTCTCGGAGCGAATGAGACGCGTTGCGTCGAGCACGAACACCGAGCCGATCTGCGGCGCCAGTAGCTCGGCGACCCGCACCGCCTCGTCGAGAGTGGCCCCACGGGCGATGGCCTCAGCAGCAGCCCAGACACAGCAGCTGACGCCGAAGCCGGCCGTTCCCGAGTCGACCAGCCGCACCGGCACCGGCAACCGACGTGTGGCCAGCCGCGCCGAGTTCAAGATGCGCGATGTCGCTGCCGCGACATGGATCGACAAGATCTCGTCACACCCTCGATGCAGCAACGAGTCGTACGCCGCAGCGAACTGGCCGGGGCTCGGCTGACTGGTGCTGACAGTCGGGCGCGGCTCCGCCTCCATCATCTCGTAGAACTGATCGGCATCGAGATCGACACCTTCGAGGAAATCGTGGCCGCCGACCGTCACCGTCACCGGCACCACCTCGACGGCATAGCGGACGACGAACTCGGCGGGAAGTTGCGAGTTCGAGTCGGTGCAGATGCCGATCATGCCGGAACTACCCGGCTGAGACTCATGAGGGCACGATAAACCAATCGGCCTCGACTGTCGCCGGGCGCACGTGAAAATGCGTCAAGGATTGGTCAAGAACCCGGGCTGCTCAAGAACTGAGGCCTGCCAACCAGCCGGGTAGGCGCGTCGGGCGGCCGGCGGCGGTCACGCAACCATGAACGGTGACGGCCGTGGCCATGACCACGTCGTCGACGGTCAGCAGGTACGTCATCTGGAACGAGGTCCGTGTGACCGTGGCCAACCGTAGGTGCACGTCGACCTCGTCGTCGAAGCGCAACGGTTGCCGGTACTG
The DNA here is from genome assembly GCA_031408175.1 of Ilumatobacteraceae bacterium. GTDB lineage: Bacteria > Actinomycetota > Acidimicrobiia > Acidimicrobiales > Ilumatobacteraceae > JAENVT01. The sequence continues at coordinate 23,169 of JANOJI010000191.1, read as the reverse complement.
CACGAAGCATTCGAGCACCGCATAGTCGACGCCCTCCGCACGCATCTCGGCGTAGGGATGGCCGAGACGGCGCAGGTAGGCGACCCTGGTTTCCTCCAGGTACGGCAGGTAGCGACTGTGATGCACGATCCCCATGGCGTCGGTCTCGGCGAATCGAACCCTGATCCGGTGAGTGAATGGATACTGGGTCGCGTCACGTGACGGTTCCGCTGAGAGACGCACGTCGTGCACCGTAGTTCGCCGTGATCCTCGACCCGCTGGGTGGAATCCTCTGGCGCGATTCGGGAGACCTGCTGATAGTGTTGCGACGCTCTCAACCGGAAGAAGATCCCTAGCCCCCATCGTCTAGTGGCCTAGGACACCACCCTTTCAAGGTGGCGGCACGGGTTCGAATCCCGTTGGGGGTGCTGGTCAGATTGTTCACAATCTGGTCCCGTGGTGAAGCTGGAGTTCACGCCGGCCTGTCAAGCCGGAGGTCGCGGGTTCGAGTCCCGTCGGGACCGCTCAAACATTGATGTTTGAAGTGGTGCACACAAGCAGAGTTTTTTCACACAATGGTCGAGTAGCTCAGTCGGCAGAGCACACGCCTGAAAAGCGTGGGGTCACCGGATCGACGCCGGTCTCGACCACCCAGGAAGCCGCTGGTCAACGTTGTCAGCGATACGGGCGGCTGCCGCCCGTATCGCTGACAACGTTCTCGATCGCGTCTGAGAAAATGGGTCGAATGACCTACGTTCAGATGGGCCTTCGGCCATGACCCCGTGCGGGAGCCGCCGATATCGTCGACGCGTGGCCATCAGCCTGCTGACTCCAACACCAGGCGAGCATCAACAATGAGCCAGCGAGCGCGCCCGGCGCTGGAGCAGCAGTTGGTCGACGCGCTCCAGAAGCTCGACGCGGGTGGCGCACCGAGGTCGACGGCGCTGGACCTGGCTCACCTCTACGACGTGCAGGTGGCCAGCCGGCATTGCGATCTGGCCGCTCGTTGGCTTCGATCGCAGGGCAAGGGCTACTACACGATTGGGTCGGCCGGGCATGAAAGCAATGCCATCATTGCGATGGCCACACGTCCGACCGATCCAGCGCTTCTGCACTATCGCAGTGGAGGCTTCTACCTCGGCAGAGCGGGACTCCCAGGCATCAGCGACATCCTCGCCGGCGTCGTGGCCGCCACGAGCGAACCGATCTCCGGCGGGCGTCACAAGGTGTTCGGTCGTCACGATCTGGCGATCATTCCGCAGACCTCGACCATTGCATCCCACCTGCCGCGTGCGGTCGGTGTGGCATTCGCGATCGATCGCGCCGCCAAACTCAAGGTGGCGTCGCCATGGCCGGCCGACGCGATCACCGTGTGCAGCTTTGGAGACGCGTCGACCAATCATTCCGTCGCCACCGGATCGTTCAACTCCGCCGCATACTGCGCGTACCAAGGTCTGCCGCTGCCGTTGCTGTTCGTCTGCGAAGACAACGGGCTCGGTATCAGCGTTCGTACTCCCAGCGGTTGGATCCAATCAACCTTCGGCTCGCGTCCTCATCTGCGCTACGACGCAGTCGACGGCGACGATCCGGCTGCCGTCGGCGAGATCACGTCAGAGGTGGTCGACTGGGTGCGCGGCAAACGCAAGCCGGCGTTCCTACATCTACGCACCGTGCGCTACGGCGGGCACGCCGGGACTGATGTCGAAGCGGCGTATCGATCGGCGGCCGAGTTGCGAGCGGACGCGGAACGGGACCCGATCCTGGGCACCGCTCGAGCGCTGCTGGCCGACGGCTGGACGAACGCGGCCCTCTTGCAACGTCACGATGAGATCGCCGAGGCGGTGTACAAGGTGGCCGCTGATCTGGCCGATGCCGAACAGTTGACGACCGCCGAAGAGGTCGTCCGCCCGCTCGCTGTTCGGCGACCCGACGAGGTCGAACGACTCGCCAGACATCTGTCGGCAACGACACACAGCGTTGAGCCACTGACCTTTGCCCAGGCGGTCAACACCACATTGGCCACCGTGCTCGAACGGCAGCCGAACGTGTTGGTGTTCGGCGAGGACGTCGCCGTCAAGGGTGGCGTGTACGGAGTCACCAAAGGTTTGCTGGCCAAAGGCGGGGCCGGGCGCGTCTTCGACACGCTGCTCGACGAAACGTCGATCCTCGGGCTCGCCAACGGCAGCGCCATCAGCGGCTTCGTGCCGATCCCCGAGATCGAATACCTCGCCTACTTGCACAACGCCGAGGATCAACTGCGAGGCGAGGCCGCAACCCTCTCGTTCTTCTCCAATGGGCAATACCGCAACGGCCTGGTCGTGCGAGTCGCCGGATACGGTTACCAGGAGGGCTTCGGCGGACACTTCCACAACGACGACGCGGTCGCGGTGTTGCGCGACATCCCCGGTCTGGTCGTTGCCTCGCCATCGCGGCCCGACGACGCTGCGGCGATGTTGAACACGTGTGTCGCCGCAGCACAGGCTGATGGCACGGTGTCGGTGTTTCTCGAACCCATCGCGCGCTATCACACCCAGGATCTCTACGAGCCGGGCGACCGCGAGTGGATGGCGGCCATCGGCGGCGATCATCACGTGCCGATCGGGTCGGCGCGAACGTACGGGCAGGGCCTCGACCTGACGATCATCACCTGCGGCAACGGCGTGTGGCTGAGCCTGCGAGCCGCCCGCCGACTGGCCGGGCGCGGCGTTGGAGTGCGGGTCGTCGATCTCCGCTGGTTGGCGCCGCTGCCGACCGTGGATCTGATCCGCGAGACACACGCCACGCACGCCGTGTTGGTCGCCGACGAGACTCGGGCAAGCGGCGGGTGGAGCGAAGGTGTGGTGACCGCCCTTGTCGATGCCGGCATCAGCTCCCGCATTGGCCGCGTGACGAGCAAAGACAGCTTCATCCCGCTCGGCGACGCAGCGAAGCTGATATTGCTCAGCGAGGACGACATCGAGACCGCTGCGTACCGTCTGCTGCACGGTTGAACAGCGAAGCCAGCGCCACCCGGGCGCTACCGATACCATCACCACCACGCCGAGCCCGATGTGCCTGGATGAATACTGAATGGATGATGAGGTGACGGAATGAACAAGCGGACGGTTGTCTCCGCATGGGTCGCCATCGCGGTTGCTCTTGCCTCGTGCGGAAGTGACAGCTCGGGCACAACGACGGAGAGCTTCGGCGACCAGCTCGCGAGTGTGTGCCGCACCATCGATCGTGGCATCGGGAACCTCGACGCGGCCACGTCACTCGACGAGGTGCGCGGCAATGCAACCGAAGCGTCGGCGTTGTTCGAGGATGGCATCAATGAACTCAAGCGGCTGAGCATCCCGACGAGTGATCAAAACTTCGCGGCCGACGTCAACGACCTGATCGCCAACTTCGAGGACCAACTCGACACCCTCGACGACATCGCCAAAGCAGCCAGAGGTGGTGACCAGGGTGAGGTCGACACCAAGATTGCCAGTCTCAACGACCAATTGGCCGACAGCAACGACCTCGCCGACAGCCTCGACATCGCCCGCTGCGAACTCGACCCGGTGTTCGAGGCCGCGCCACCGACCACCGAGCCAGATGTACCGTTGACCCTGCCGATCGCAACCCTTCCCGTCGAGACGCTGCCCGTCGAGACGTTTCCGATCGAGACAAGCCCGGTGGACACGACGCCGATCGTCGGCAACAAGACGATCCTGTCGTCGAGCGACCTGGTGCCGCTCGGCGACTACAGCTTCGTGGACGCTCCCAACGACGCCATCACGAGTTTCCAGACATTGCTCGACTTTGCTCCATCGATGGCTGCGCAGTCCGGCTTCCTCAGCGGTGTCGACGTGCTCGATGGCAGTGGTCAGCAGATGGGCCGCGTCTTCGCCTTCGAAGCCGACGCCGAGGTGCTCACGCCTGGCTCGTTGGAGGAGGTGACGCCGTATTTGACCAGCGACATCCCGACCTCGCCGATGACCATCGGCACGCAGGACGGTGTCACGTGGAGCGACCCAGACGGCACCGCGTACTTCCTGTTCGGTGTCAGCAACGTCTTGTTATGGGCATTCTCACCATCTGCCGACCTCCTCACACCGGCCCTGCAGGCCTGGGGCGAGAGCGTCTCCCAGTAGCGCATGCCGTGCCGCTTCAACTCACGTTCGTCACCTCCGCCAAGCGACAGACCGACCTGCCCGATTCACCGGGCGAAGTGGCGTTCGTCGGCCGTTCGAACGTCGGCAAGTCGTCACTGATCAATGCCCTGGCCAATCGCCGACAGCTGGCGAAGGTGTCGAACACTCCCGGCCGCACACAACTGATCAACCTGTTCGTGTTGCCGAATGGAGCGACCGTCGTCGACCTGCCGGGCTACGGATATGCAGCGGTGCCCGGTCGCGAACGGGCGACGTGGCAGGCGATGATCGAGGGGTACTTGCTGGAACGCGAACCCCTCGTCCTGGTGTTCGTGCTGGTCGATGGAGAGATCGGCCCGACCAAGCTCGATCTGCAGATGCTTGCCTGGTTGCAGGCCAGCGGTGTTCCGTACCAGATCGTGGCGACCAAGCTCGACAAGGTCAAGCCATCGAAATTGGCCGGTCGACGGCAACAGCTTGCTCGCGGCTGCTTTCTCGACGAGGGCGACATCTTGTGGGTCAGCGCCAGCAAAGGCACCGGAATCGATCGACTTCAGGCGCACGTCAATACGATGCTGACGGTATGACTCCCCACCTGGCGCCGCTAGGATGGAACTACCCATTGCGTCAAGTCCACCACGTGGAGTAGTCTCGCCCGCGTGGCACGACGGGACACACGATCGACCGGACTCTTGATGACACGGCTTGGCTATTCACCCGACGCTTCACGCAGTGAGCAGGTGCGATGGCTGGTGTCACGCCTCGAGCCGGTGATCCTCGTGATGTTGTCGGCGCACTATCTGTTGCGCACCAGTGTCTGGTCAGTTTCGGTCCCCGTGTTGATCGCCGCCATCGCGTGCTGCGCGCTGGGGCTGTTCGGAGTGGTCTACGGCACCAACTCGCGGCTCGGGATGCTCCGGGCGACGGCCGCGACCTTGCTGCTCTTTGCCATGGCGCTGGCGCTCTCCGACCACCTCGTGGACGTCGTCCCGTGGTTCCCGATCCTCGGCATCAGCTATCCCCTGGTGTTCGGCCTCCGCCGCGCCTACCCGTTCGTCATTGCCAACGCCGTCGGTGTCGGTGTTGCCGCGACCGAGGCATTCGGCGTGACATCGGGGCTGCTGCGGGTTCCTGTCGTGCTGATCGGAGGCATCGTGGCAGGTCTGGTCGCCGACGCGCTCGAACAGGCAACAGTGTCGGCCACGACGGCCACTCGCGACGCCGCCAGGGCGCGAACCAGCGAGAACTACCTGCGCACCGTGTTGAACACGGCCCCGATCGGCATCCTGGTGATCGGAGGCGAACTCGAGAACTCGTTCATGAACGCCCGCATCTCGCAGTTCTTCGACTCGGCGCCGGTACTCAGCGACCTCGAGGCACTTCGCACGTACCTCGCCCCAACAGATCAGCACATCTTCGAAGACTTGCGCGCCAGGGTGGCCAATGGAGAGACCGCCACCTACAGCTGCCGACTCGAACTCCCCCATCTCGGTGGTCGTAACGTGCAGATCGTCGCCGCCCCGGCAATCGACGACAACGGTCAGAACACCGGCACGGTCGTGATCATTCGTGACATGAACGAGGAGGTCGGACGGCGACGCGAGATGGAACGCTTCCGTGCCGTTGCCGATGCGACCACCGACCTGGTGGCCATCGCCTCGTTCGGAGACGGCACCAACTACCTCAACCCCGCCGGCGAGCGCTTCTTCGGCGCCAACCCGTTGAACCGCAACGACACCTTGAAGTTCATTCCCGAGGAATACCGCGAGACGATGTTCGCCGAGATCGGCGAGGCCATCCGCGATGGTGGGACCTGGAGCGGTGAGATCGAGATGGTTGATCAAGATGGCGAACGACACCCGATGTCGGGAGTAGCCGTCGGCATTCGCGACGAACAAGGTCGCCTCGAGGGCTTCGCTGTGACGTATCGCGACCTGTCCGATCGCAAGCGACTCGAAGCGCGACTGGCCCACGATGCCGGCCACGACGCCCTGACCGGCCTGCCCAACCGTCAACAGCTGTTCCACCTGCTGACGAACACGATCGGCGATCGCGAACGAATGGCCGTGATGTTCTGCGACCTCGACGACTTCAAGGTTGTCAACGACAGCCTGGGCCACTCGGTCGGTGACCGCCTGCTGCAAGTCGTGGCCGATCGCCTGCAGACCGCCACACGCGGCGGCGACATCGTGGGGCGCCTCGGTGGCGACGAGTTCTTGGTGGTCTGCCGCAACATCGGCACCGATCTCGAGGTTGCGGCCATCGCCGACCGGCTCTTGGCAGCGGTGAAGGCACCGATCAGCCTCGACGGCCGCGAGCACGTGGTGTCGATGAGTGTTGGCGTTGCCTTTGGTATTGGTTCCGACCCGGCCAACGAGATCGTTCAGCGCGCCGACCTGGCGATGTACGCAGCCAAGCAGGCCGGCCGCCGCCGCATCGCCCTGTTCGACCAGACGATGCGTCGTCAGGTCGACGACCGTCTCGATATGGAGCGCGAGCTGCGCGCCGCATTCCGTGACAACCAGTTGTCGCTTCACTACCAGCCGATCGTCAACACCGGTAGCCTCGAGGTGCTCGGATTCGAGGCCCTGGTGCGTTGGCAACATCCCACCCGCGGCCTGATCCTGCCCGGTAAGTTCATGCCGATCATCGAGAGTGCCGGATTCTCGATCCAACTGGGAGAGTTCGTACTCAACGAAGCGACACGAGCAGCCTCCTTGCTCCGTCTTCGTGCCCCCAACCTGAGCATGTCGATCAACCTGTCGGCGGCTGAGCTCAACAATGGCGACCTCGTCGAAAACGTCGCCAAGGCCATCACTCGTGCCGGTATCGGTGCATCGGCGTTGACGATCGAGATCACTGAGGACATCGTGATGGCCGACATCGTCGCCGCCCAGCCCCAGCTCGACGAGCTGCATGGCCTCGGAGTTCGTATTGCCATCGATGACTTCGGTACCGGCTACTCCAACTTGGCGCTCCTGCGGCAGTTCGCCGCCGACTTCGTCAAAATCGACCGCAGCCTGATCAGCGGCCTCGATACCGAGCGTGGTGGCAGCGAGTTCGTGCGGCTGATCCTGTCCCTGGCCCACGAGCTGGGGTTTGCGCCGATTGCCGAAGGTGTCGAGACCGAGGCGCAGCTCGACGAGCTCCGCCGCCTCGAATGCAAGATGGCGCAGGGTTATCTGTTTGCGAAACCGATGACACTCGCCGATGCGCTGGCGTTCGCCAGCAGCGGGGCGTACGGACAGCGAGTCTGAGACGCCGGTAGGGTCGGTAGGCTCGCACCGGTAGACGTCGCCGAGAATATCGGCCAACAAGGTAGGCGGCATGGGACAGTTGCAGAAGGTGAGCTGGCGAACGGCAGGCTATGCCGCGCTCGGCACCGTCGTCGCAGCTGCATCGGTCGTCGCCGTCATCAACAGCGACGGTGTCCGCCCGACGTCGTTGACCTCGAGCGCAGCAACGCGTTGGTTGGTCGACCAGGTCAACGAGACCGTCGTGCTGGTCGATGGATTGGCCGGCCGGGTCGTGGCGAAGATCGCCATCGAGTCCGAGTCCGACACCAGCGGTGAAGTCGCCGTGCAGGGTGCCGGTGGCGCCTTCCTGGTCGCTGCGTCGAGCGCTTCGGTGCGCACCATTTCGACTGCGAAGTTGCAGCTGGGGACCGCCCAAGCGGTGTCGTTGTTGGCGGAACCAGATGTCGAGTTCGGCGTCGGCGCCAGTGGACTGACAGTCGTGAGTCCCCGCACCAACGAAGCCAGCGTCATCGCCGTCGACGATGTGACGCGACCGGTCAAAGTCCCTGAATCCAACCGCGCGCTCGTCGCTGCCGACGGCAGCATGTGGCTGCTCGGCAACACCGAGGCAACCCACGTCAACATCGACGAATCTGCTACGCGCGTGACCCTGCGCGGCACGCCCAACCAGACCGCAACGATCGGGTCGGACGCCGTTTCATACGATGCCAACAGCCAGACGGTGTCCTGGCTGGACGGTGGCGATGTGTCCGTGCAGTCGATCGCCAACGCCAGCGAGGCCGTGTTGCAGGAGTCCGGCGACGACGCCCCCTGCGTGTGGTTGGGTGTCGGCGAGACGTTGGTATGTGTCGGCGCGACAGGCATCACGACCACCATCCGGATCGAGGGCATGAGCATCGCTCCGGATGATCGGTTGGCGGTCGCCGGCAATGCGATGGTCATCGTGCACAACAACAACGAGGTTGACCGGATCGATCTCGACGATCAGCGACTGGGTAGCGAACCACGACCGGACCCTCCCGCTTCGCCTCCGCTGTCGATCACCGCATCCGGCAATCTGATCTGGCTCGACGACCAGTCGGGCGAGAACGCCTGGGTGGCTCATCGATTCGGGATCAACCCGATCACGAAGAACGACGAAAGCGTTCCTCTGCTCGACGCCCAGGGCCAGATCAAGGACCTTGGCATCAGCGTCAACGGGCCGATCACCGCCGGCGGCGATACATCCGGCGAGGACGACACGGACCATCTCGACGAGAACGGTGTCGACGATCCGCCCGTGGCGGTCGACGACTCGGTCACGGCGCGGGCGGGCAGCACGATCACCATCCCGGTCACGGGCAACGACTACGACCCCGACGGCGATGCCATCGCCGTGGTGAGAGTCGGTGTCGCCGACACAGCCGGACATGGTGCCACCGACGTGCTCAATGGCACTTCGGTGGCGTACCGGCCAGAGCTGGGCTTCAGCGGTACCGACTCGTTCACCTACACCATCGTCGACGAGCATGGCGGCGAAGATACGGCCACGGTGAATGTGGAGTTGTTCCCGCCCGGCAGCCCCAATCGGCCACCCATAGCTCGGCCCGACGAGGTCAATACGCGGCTCGGACGTGCGGTGACCATCGATGTGCTGGCCAACGACATCGACCCCGAGCGCGACATGTTGACGGTGCCGACCTTCCAAGATGACAGCGGCGCCACGATCACCGACACCCTCGGCCCGACGGATTTGCCGGCACTGAAGTACCAGCCGCCGAACAAACCGGGCGTGTACACGTTCACCTATCAGGCAGCTGATCCGCAAGGTGGCACCAGCCAGCAGACCGTCGTGACCGTCACTGTGTCCGCGGCGGACGCCGAGAACAATGCGCCTGTGGCACGGCCCGATGCCATTCGACTTCCCGTAGGCGTCGTCGGCGAACTCGACGTGAAGGCCAACGACATCGACCCCGACGGTGACGATCTGCGGATCGGCCCTGCGTCGGGACCACCGGGAGTCACAGCCGTGGTGCTCAGCCAATTGCTGAAGATCACGTTGGGGCCGGGGGCGCCCGATCGCTCGCTGGTGACCTACAAACTGACCGACGGGGACCCGCTGCACGACGCAACCGGAAAGGTTCTCGTTCTCAAGATCGACGAAGCGGCAGAGAACCGCGCACCTGTCGCCAACGCCGATGCCGAGCGAGTCGTGATCGGCAACTCGGTGAAGATCACGGTGACCGCAAACGACGCCGACCCCGAGGACGACGAGCTTCGCCTGGTCTCGGTCGGCACGCCCGAGGACGGTGTCGGCACAACAGCGGTAGAGGGCAACTCGGTTCGGTTCACCCCGAACCTTCCCGACATCACCGAACCGACGCCGGTCACGTTCCCGTACACGATCAGCGACACGCACGGCAACGAGGCGACTGGCACCGTCACCGTCACCGTGCTCGTGGAGGCATTGCCTCGCGCCCCATTCGCCCGCGACGACTTCGCCGACACCGTGACCAACAAGTCCGTCAACATCGATGCTTTAGCCAACGACGGCGACCCGTCAGGCGGGCGGCCCAGTCTCATCGGCACTCCGACATGCGCTGGCGGTGGCGTCGCCTCCATCACGGCAGACAATCGAATCACCTTCGTCCCGCCCAGCGGCCAGACCGGCGTCTACCGATGCAAGTACAGCGTCAGCAACGCCCAAGGCTTGCTTGCCGAGGCAACGATCATCGTCACCGTCGCAGTCGCTCCGCCCGGCAACCGTCCACCCACCGTCGACAATTCGGCCCCCTTGAAAACGGTCGGCCTCGGCAAGTCCATCACGATCAGCGCCAACGACATGGCCAACGATGACGACGGCGACAGCTTGGTGTTCTCCGCTGTCAGCAAGCCGACTCGCGGCACCACCAGTTTCTCGGACAAGACCGAGAGCTTCTCGTACACCGCCCCCGATACGGGGACAGCCGATCGAACACCCGAAGTCATCAATCTCGACGTCACGATCAGTGACGGCAACGACGGCAACGTCAGCACCACGATCTCGGTCAGGGTGGTCGACGACAGCCCGCTTCCCCCGACCACGCCACCCGTCGCCCGCGACATCCCGCACGCGGCGTTCACCGGCGACAACGTAGCCATCGATGTCGTTGCCGAGTTGCGCGATCAGAACAGCACGACACAACTGACGTTGACGAGTGCGTCGCTCGACTCCGGCCCGGGCACGGTGTCGACGCTCGGGCCTGTCGTCGGCGTGAAGACCACGGGACCTGGCACGGTCGTTGTCAGCTACACGGTGACGAACAGCGACGACATCCCGGCGAGTGCCAAGATCAGAATCACGGTGACCGACCCGCCGCCGGCGAACCCACCGGTGGCGGTCGACGATGTGTTGACCATCGCCAGCGGAGGGGTCAACAGCGTCGACCTGCTGATCAATGACAGTGGCATCAGCGACCCCGGCGATGTCGTCTCCGCGGTGCTCCTCAACCGGCCTCCCACAAGCTTCGGCACGGTCGAACTCCTGCGTGGTGTCTTGACGTTCGTCGCCGCCCCCAACGCTGCCGGGGTCGCTGTGATCCGATACTCGCTCAGCGACGACAGCGGCTTGTCGAGCACCGCAACCATCACCCTCAACGTCCTGCCGTGCAGCGAGAGCCCTCCATCGGCGCCTGCAGCAACCTTGTTCACGCCGTACCAGGTGCCGATTGCCATCGATCTCACCCAATACGTGCTGTCGGGCAGCATCCGCGCCGGCAGTGTTGTTGGCGGGGGCTTGACAGGAACCAGTGGCATCTATACGCCTCCTGCGGGGATGAACGGCATCGAGGTAGTGACGTTCATCGTCGAGAACGGCTGCCAGCAGTCAACACAGGGTCAACTGTCCATCGACGTCAATCGCGCACCTGTTGGCGGCAGCATCTCCAAGGTCATTTCGCGAGGCAGTACCCTGACGGTGACGGTCGCCGAGTTGGCCTCCGACGACGAGCCACTTGACATCGTCGCGCTCAACGGCAGCCCGAGTTGGGTCACCCTGGTGCCGGGCAACAGCGGCAGCCCTGGCAGCTTCGATGACACGACCATCAACGCCTCACCGCCGACCGGTACATCAGCCCACTTGCCATATGCGTTCACGGCCGTCGTGCAGGACCCAGGCGGACTCACCGCATCTGCGACCATCACCCTGACCATCAGCAACATTGGCCCGACAGCGATCGCCGACCAGTACTTCACCGAGTTCTCGTCGCTCCCGTTCAACCCAACAGAGAACGACATCGATCCCGAGTCTGGCCCGCTCGTTGTACAGACCGCGGCTGTGACCAGCGGCTCGGCCGAGATCCAGTCAATCACCGGCAACACGATCGTGGTGACGCTCGGCCACGGGATCTCGACTCTCACCTACACCGTCCGCGACGACGGCGGGCTGACGTCGAGTTCGACGATCACCATCACGTCGAACCGTCTCCCGACGATTCAACCCGGCACCGAGGACACCGATGGTCACCCGACTGCGCATCTCCCGCTGACCATCACAGAGCCAGATGGCGATCCGGTGACGGTCACCTGTGCACCCCCAGACGGCTTCGGTTACGCGATTCTTGTCGACCCCACCCCCAGCACGCCTCCCGATCCGTTCAACCCGGAGTTCAAACTCGTCGTCAGTGTGCCCAGCACCTTTAACAATGATCCGTTCAATTCGGTAATGTTCCCGTGCACGGTGATCGACGAGCTCGGCGGCACGGCCACTGCCACAATCACCATCACGGTGTAGCGACGGTTCGGGTTACCGCAAGGGTGATTGGGTGCGGCGGCGTAGCGAGCGGGTGCTGAGCCACCACTTCCACCGCCACCATCTCGACGAGGAGTTGCGGATGCTCGACTCGACCATTCGCAGCTGATCAACGGCATCGGCGGCGCGTTGCGGGTCACACGACGCAGTGGCAAACGTCACGGCATCGGCGTGTCGCTGCAGGCGACCGAGCGGCGGCCCGGCCGCCGGCTGCATCTTGACACCGGCCTCGACCAGTTCGGCGTTGGTGTCACTGCTGTGCAAGGTTGCCCCGGCGTCGACCAGAGCATCGGTTGCCAACGTCCAAGCCGTGCTGACCCGACGCGCCGGGTCGTTGGCCTTCAGGCCCTTGCGGCGGCGCAACTTCTTCCACGTGACGATGATTGCGAACACGATGATCGGCCACAACAGCAAGCCGGTGAACAGCCCGCCTCGCAGCGCCCACACCCGCACCGCCGACCACCGTTCGGTCGCCTGCGGCGGGATCGCAGCTTCGACAGGTTCATTGGGGTCGGCATCGTCGACGGCTGGAGGATCCAGCGGCTGCGCTGCCGGAGGTGTTTCCGGCCTGCCCGCCGGTGTCTCAGGCCCCTGCGCACCCGGCGTTTCTTCCGGCAGCACATCGACGGTGACCCATCCGTCGTCAACGAGCACTTCGGGCCAGGCAACTGCCATCGAGGTGTCGATCGTTGCCGACGACGACGTGGAGTCGGTTGTATAGCCGGTGGCGATGCGGGCGTCGACGCCGAGGCTGCGGGCCAGCAGCACGAAGCCGGTGATGAACTGCTCGGGATTGCCGACCTTGGAATTGCGCAGGAACGTGTCGACCAGGTTCTGCTGCACCCCGCCCGGCGTGTCGGAGTTCAGCTGGTAGTCCTCGAGTAGCGCGGCGGCCAGTGTGTCTACCTGCTCGGCGACGGTGCCATCACCGGCGAGCTTCCTGGCCAGCGCCTCGTACGAGCTTTCGATCTCAGTCGGTTGCACGGTCGCAACCGCGTCGACAGTTGTGGGATCGAAGTCGGTCAGTGGCTCGACGGTGAACACCGTGACGGCCGGCCGTTCGTCGCCGTTGATCCTGACAACGCGACGTTTGGAATCGGACTCGACCGGGCTGCTGCTGCGCAGCAGTCGACCGGGAGCAACCCACAGCACCGTGTCGGATCGCAAAGCCGTAATCCTGACGGACACCTGCTCGGCGCCCGTGGGCTCGTCGAGTCGGTTGCCGGTCGGTGTGATGCGGCCACTGGTCGACCACGACTCGCCGTTGTAGATGTCGAGCGCGGCCGATCGCCAGCGCTGCAGCTGACCAAGCGCCGGCGATTCAAGCGTGTACAGGTCACGCGCGGGCGCGGCGTCGCGTTGTGCCGAGACATCGGCCAACGGATCGAGCAGCGAGAGTTGGCTGTTGGCCTCCTCGCGGCGACGCGGGTTGGCTCGATCGGCAACGGCCAAACTGACGCTGACGGTCGTGACCAGGGCTGCCAGCCCGATGGACACGGCGACGACGACACCCGACCGCACGCTGGCGACTCGATCGTCGAGGCCGATCCACAGCAGCATGAATGCCGAAGCGGCAGCCAAGGCAACGGCCTGCCACTGCGGGCCGTCCGGAGCACCCACTGCGATCATTGCGATCATTGCGACCATCAGCGGCGCGATCGCGAGTGCCCGCCAACGAGCACGCATAGCCAGGTCAGTGGCCAACGCGGTGGCACCGAAGATCAGTACTGCCAAGGCGACGAAGATCGTTGGAAACCTCGGGCTGGGCCACGCGGTGGTGACCACCTGGCGGGACCCATCGAGGAGGCCGCTAACAAACGACGCCGACGTGCCATCCGACGCGTACGCCACGAACATCCCGGACCCCACGAACGCGGCACCCTGGCCGATCGCCCGCACAACGATGTTGAGACGCGACAGGAGCCATCCGACAAGCACTGCGACGACCGCTGGAACCAGCAGGACAGGTTCGAGGCGAGTCCCGACGACTCGTGCCCCGCTGAGGGCCAGGCCGCAGCCGAACACCAGCACGGCCATTGCACGGACGACTCGACGACCATTGGTGAGACTCGGCTGGGCTGCTAGTTCCACTGCGCCCACCGCTCCGCGAACTGACCGGCGTCGTTGGCCGCAATCGCCGAACACGCCAGCCCGGCAGTACCCGCCCCGACCCCGATTCTGGCAACGCTGATCTGATCGCCGTGCGAGAAGATGGTCGATGGGCCCTTCGGACCTGTCACCACCAACACCGCTACCCCGCCGAGGCCACCCGTGAACAAGCTGGCAAGCGACAGCACATCGGTGCCGCTTCCCTGCTCGAGCGGCGTCAGCAGGTCGAGCATCTCGGATTGGTCGACCAGTGGATACGGCCGACCAGCACGCAGCCGCGATGTCGTACGAACCACCACGTCGAGTCCCGACCGCAGCGCGAACGCAGCCACGCTCGCGCCCGCATCGACGACCTCTTCGAAGTCGTCGGCGGTAGCCACATCGGTGGACGTGTCGATGACGACCGTGAACTCGTGTCGCCGAAGATCGACGAACTCGCGGATCATCAACGTCGCCGCCCGAGCCGAGGTGGGCCAGTGGATGAGCCGGGTGTCATCGCCATATTGATACTCGCGAAGCGATTGAAATCCAGACTGCGGGTCACCGGATGGCCGACGCAGGACGGCGTCGTTGGTGATCACCCTGACGGCACCTGACGCTGTGATCAACGGGTACACCCGAGGGTGCACGACGACCATCCCCATCTGGCCGAGCGGGCTGCTGGCCGTGGCCAGGCCGAGCTGATCGATGCGTTCGAACGACAACGGGCCGATTGGGAAGATGCCTCGTCGGCGAGTGCTGAACTGGGCATCGACCTCGTGGCGGGTCATGCGGGGCAACGTGGGGATGGCGAACGACTGCTGAATGCCCTGAAACTCGTCGGTCAAGCGTGTCGAACCGAGCCGATGCTGTGACTGGTTGAAGATCTGATAGCGAACGTGCACGACCTCGCCACGGGCAACCCGGGCCGTGATGAGCCGCCGCCGAGCGCTGTGGCGGGTCGGTCGTCGTGACGTGTACAACGCAAAGCCGACAGCAACAACACCGGCAGCGGCCAGGGCGAGCAGCTCCTCGTACCGCCAGATAAGTCCGAAGCACGCACTGATCACCGAGCCGATCAACACGCCGAGGCCGGTGCGAGTCAGCACGCCGTCATCCCTCGCGGTGGCGGGGAACTGCGATGTCGTCGACGATCTCGGCCAACACCTGTTCACTGCGCACGCCACGCAGTTCGGCCTCGGAACTCAATGAGATGCGGTGACCGAAGACCGGCTCAATCAGCGTCTTGATGTCGTCCGGTGTGACATAGCCGCGCTGCTCGGACGCGGCGTACGCCTTGGCTACTCGCATGAGCGACAGTGTCCCACGAGTCGACACACCGAGCCGTAAGTCGGGATGGCCACGGGTCGCGTTGGCAAGACGAACGATGTAGTCGTTGATGCTGTGCACGACCTCGATCTGCTCGATCGCGGCGATGAGCTGCTCGAGTTGCGTGGCGTTGGTCACCGCCGGCACGCCACGATCGCGGTTCTCGCGTCGGTACCCCTCGAGCACGGTCACCTCGGTCGCCTGGTCGGCATAGCCGAGCGAGAGCTTCATGGCGAATCGATCGAGTTGCACTTCGGGCAACGGGAACGTGCCGTGGAAGTCGCGCGGGTTCTGCGTGGCGATAACGAAGAACGGTCGAGGAACCAGGTGAGGAACGCCATCGGCGGTGACCTGGCGCTCCTCCATCACCTCGAGCAGAGCCGATTGAGTCTTCGGGCTGGCTCGGTTGATCTCGTCGCCGATCAGCACGTTGGTGAAGACGGGGCCTTGACGAAACGAGAACGACGAGGTGCGCTGGTCGAACACCATCACCCCGGTGACGTCGCTCGGCAGCAAGTCGGGTGTGAACTGCACGCGCTTCCAGGAACCAGCGATCGACCCGGCGATCGCTTTGGCCATCGAGGTCTTGCCGGTGCCAGGAACGTCGTCGATCAGCAGGTGACCCTCGGTCAGCAGGCAGCACAATGCCATCCGAATCGATTCGGCCTTGCCACGAACGATGCTTTCGACGTTGTCGATCAAAGCGTGGAATACGCTGGCTACCTGGTCCGCCATGGCCGGTGATGCTATCGCTCATCTATCCTGGGGGCGGGTACTGCCGCATTTCGAAAGTCAGAACTTGACGTTGTCTTGAACATTGGGGTTATCTCGTGGATTTGTCGTACCGATAACAAGATCATGAGGCCCGTCTCCGTCCCCGAGCCCCAGCGAGTCCTACAGTCGCGTCCCAGCTCATGGACCTGATCGTTTCGACAGCACAGGGCGAAGCAGAGATTTCGGTGAACGACGTCCACGAGTCGGTCACCGTCGGTGATCTGTTGAGCCGCGTACTCACCTCTGCGCCGCCGAGTCTCGTCTACATCGACGAACGGCCAACACCAACCGGCACGTTGATGAGCGCTGCCGGCCTCGTCACGGGATCGGTCATCGAGGTCACCGCACCAATCGAGCGCACCGGTGACGGCCAGATCACGCTGGTGCAGGCCGCAGGCGAAGGTGGAGGCAATCGCCGACCGCTGCAGCCGGGCCGCTACTCGTTGGGGACGGCACGACGCGCCAACGTCGCGCCGCTGACGTTCAGCCAGGTCTTGGTCCCGCGCTGCGAGATCGTGGTCGAGCATTCGGGCAGGGTCACCGTTGTCGCCAACCAGGGCGACCTCGATGGGCACGTGGCGACCAACCCGGCGCGCTGGGAGCAGCAGCGTCTGCGCATCGGACACCGTGTGTTCAGGCTCGACCCGGCCATCCACGATCGTGCCGGTTCATTGATGCCGACCTCGCTCGGGCAGCTCAACTTCGTGCGTGGCGCACGCGACGGGGCGGCGCCGGACCCGGAACCGAGCGGCCGATCACGAAATGGGGGGCGACGCCTGCGCGGTCGGCGAAACCATCGAATCGAAACGACGCAACAACTTCCGGTTGTCTCCGTCGACCCAGCCAAACTCGCCTTCGAAACCGAACTCGAGGGCATCCGGCGCACCCATCTGGATCTCGCCGAGGTCATTCGGCGCGCAACCCAGTTGTCAGAGCGCTTGTGGGAGCGTCGCCCGGCCGACGACGACGCGTTCGTGTTCAGTGTCGGTCTCGCCGATCAGCCATGGTCACCCGACGACGCGGCGAACGTCGATCGACGCGAACTGGCGTTGCTGCCCTCGGCGCCGGTGCTGGTGGATCTGGTCAATCAACGCGGCATCGGCTTTGCCAGCACGCCGCCACAAGCTCGGGCGGCAGCACGTGCCCTGGTGATGCAAGCCTGTGTAGCCCACAGCCCAGCCGATCTCGACATCGTCGTGCTGGCGACGCCGGCCGGGGCGGCGCGCTGGGAGTGGATCAAATGGCTGCCACACGCTCGGGGGTCACACGGGGTACAGCTCCTCAGCGACGACGAAGCAATCACCGACTGGGTCACCTCGCAGCGTACTCTCACCACGGTCGTTGCGTCGATCCAATCCCTTGGCCGACCCATCACGCCGAGTCGGTTGACGCTGGCTGTGATCGACGACCCGGCGATGTGGCGCGGCCGGGCGGCAATGCTGCGCGGCCTGTTCGCCGAGGCACAACTACCGGTGCGGTTCGTCGCCATAACCGATCGAGCTGACGACGTGCCGGCGGTCTGCACTACCGTCGTGCGCATCGAGGCCAATGGTGCCGCCGAGGTCGACTACCCGATCAGCGGTCCCACCGTCACCGATGTCGTTCCCTTCGTCCTCGAACACGATGTCGCCGTCGCCGCGGCCCGAAAGCTCAGCCCGCTCGAAGACCACACCACGCAACAGTCCACCAAGGCGGTGCTGCCGCCAATGGTCTCGTTGTCGTCACTGATCGATCCCGAAGGGCTCGAGGCCGGCCGTATCGGCGAACGATGGGCCGCGAGCCGCAGGAGCCGCCGGTTGCATGTTGCGGTCGGCGCGAGTGAAAAGGGTCCGATCGAGATCGATCTGGCCGACGATGGCCCTCACGTGCTGATCGTCGGAGCGGCGCGTTCTGGGAAGTCGGAGCTGCTGCGAACGATCGTCGCCTCATTGATCGCGGTCAACCACTCGTCGACTGTCAACGTCATCTGCGTCGAGCCATCCGACGGTTCGTCGTTTGGCGCATTTGCCGGAATCGACCACATTGTGGGCACGGTCGACAACTTCGACGAGCACGGCGGTATTCGGCTCATGCGTGCGTTGCAGTCGGAGGTGAATCGGCGGGCGCGCATCTTGTCGGAGCACCACGCCGTCAGTCTCGCCGACCTGCATGATGAGGACGCGTCCGCGTCGGTCCCTCGGCTCGTGGTGCTGGTCGACGATGCCGACGACGTGATAGTGCGGCATGCCGCGTTCCTGCCGCAGCTCATCGAGCTGACCGATCGCTCGCGCCATCTCGGACTCCACGTCATCGTGGCGGCCGAGCAGTTGTCCCGATCGATCGAGCACGTCCTCAAGTCCTTCGCCAACATTCGAATCGCTCTGCGAATGAACGATCCCGTCGAGGCGATCGCGTTGATGGGCGGCCGAGACCCCGTGCAGATCTCATTGCACACTCCGGGACGCGGTGCGCTGCGAATCGGCGACGATGTCGCACTCCCTGTTCAGTTCGCCTCGGCGGCGGCGGCATCCGCGGATCTGATGGAGATCACACCATTCATCCTCGCCCGCGACCTCAATGCCGCCGAACGCAAGGTCACCGTCCGGCCGACCAGCACTGAGCAGTCGCGAGACGAAGTGCTTCGTCAACTCGTCGACGCGGTCGTCGAAGCAACAGCCAAAGATCCGAACGGCACGACGCGGCAAGTCCTTTGCCCGGAGCTTCCCACCGAACTGCCGTACGAGGAGATCTCATCACCGCGAGCAAGCACTCCCGACGCCGACGGAGCCGCGTTTGCGCTCAGTGACCTTCCCGATGACCACACTCGGAACGCCCGCCGCTGGAGCCCTGCGCACGATGGCAACCTGCTCGTGGTCGGTGGCACTCCCGCCGAACGCTCCGACGCCCTTGCCACGTTGTTCGTTGCGGCCACAGATCGCGTTCCGTCCGACCGGCTGCAGGGCTACGCGATCGATTGTGCAGCCGGAACGCTCAGAAGGTTGGGTGCCCTGGAGTTGCTTCCGGCCTGTGGCGCGGTTGCCTCGACCGCCGACCCTGATCGAATCTTGCGCGTTTTGGTGCGGCTCACCGAAGAACTCGAGCGTCGCGTCGCCGATGACCACTCGTCACCCGACGCCCACATCGTCCTGGCCGTGAACGACGTCGGTTCGCTTCTGCGCAGCCTCGAACTCGGCGGCGAATTCGAACAGGGGCGCGACCTGCTCGACCGCCTTGTCAGCCACGGACCGCTCCACGGCATCACGACGCTGATGAGCTCGGCGGGCGAGCATGCTGCGCCCGCGCGAATGCTCGGACAGTTTCAACAACGCATCATCTTGCACCTCGAGGATCGCGGCGCATACCGGGCACTGGGTATCGAGCCCGGTCGTATCCCTCGACAGGTTCCAGGGCGAGCCATCACGCTGCCCGACGGCGTCGAGATCCAGATCGCATCGATCGACGACCTCGCCGCGGCGGTTGCCGAGCGTAGTGACCGAACAGACGCCACACATGGACCGACCAAGATTGCCCGTACGCCCGATGTCGTGTCGCTCGCCGAGTTCAGCGAGGCAGCCGCGTATCAACACGATCAATGGAGCCTGCCGGTCGGGCTTGATACCCGCACACTGCTGCCGGCAGCGTTGCGTCTGCACGCGCCCACCGGGGCGCTGATCCTGGGCGACGCCGGCACCGGCAAGTCGACCCTGCTCACAAACATCGCTCGGTGCGCATTGCAGGTCGATGCGGACATCGACATCCATGCCATCGCCTCGACATGGAGCCCACTGCTGCTGCTCCCCGGTCTGACCAGCGCGACGACCCTGGCGGGAATCGACAAGTGGGCGGCGGAGTTGTTCGATCGCACCGATCGGGCCCGACTCGTGCTTGTCGACGATGCCGATCGCCTGGAGGGTCCGATCCTCGAACGACTTGCGGCGCTCGGTGATCCCCGTCTCGTCGTCGTAGCGGCGGGCCGCATACGTGATCTCGAACTTCCGGCACACTGGACAGCGCCACTGCGTACATCGCGCGCCGCCGTCCTCCTGCGTCCACTCGCCGGCGATGGCGCGATGTTCGGCCTGCACCTGCACGTCACCTCGTCGTACCCGGCGCACGGCCGCGGCCTGCTGATCGACGATGATACGACGATGCCTGTTCTCGTTGCCGGTCCGACCAACGACACCCAGAACACCCAGGACCCTGCAGCCCTCGAGGCAGGCAAGCCATGATGCGGCGCGGCGACGGTATCGGCATCGAAGTACTGCCCGACGCGCTGCGAGGTGTGCGGCTGCAGCAAGACGCGCCAGGCCGCGTCGCCAAGGTCGCCGGCGTGGCGTGCGACACCAACAACGACCTGTTGCTGCTCGATGGCCTCACCCGCCTGCGCAGTTTGCTCGACGAGGCAGGCCAACCCACGCGAGTCTGCCTGTGGAGCCACGACTGTTACATCCAGTCGCTCGACATCACCGGGTGGAGCACGACCGAGCTCAACCTGCACCGCTCGAAGCTGGTCGACATCTCCGCAACGATCGAGATGGCGTCCAGTGCTCGCAGGCTGCTGGCCCACCTGCGAACCGACATGATTCGCCACCGGCGAGTCGAGCGCTTCGTTCGCCAGGCCGGATTCGATCTCGAATCGATCGAGCCGACACCCATGGCCATCGCCCGTCTGGTTCCCGCCTACACGATGCGTCTGATCGGCAGTCGCGGTGAAGCCCAGCCGTGGATGGCAATCGTGCACGACCACCTCGTACTCGCGGCCGCACCGGTCTTGGAGGGCCGCGCCGAAACACGCCGCACAGAACTGCTGGCTGCCAGTTGGTCCGCGCCGATCGAGGATCTGCGCGAGCGGCTGCTCGATCCGACCGACCTTGCCGCCAACGTCAACCAGCCCGCCGGTATCGCCGTCTCACTGGGGTTGAGCCTGGTGGGCGACGCCTACCCCGAGTTTCCCGACACGCACCCCGCTTGGGGCCCGCGTCTCGCCGGTGCGCTGGGTGCGGCCGTTGCGGCAGCGGGCCTCGCCGGCCGAGTGCACCAGGTGCAGCCGCTCGTCGCCCCGCACGCGTTCAGCGACGACGGCGGTGTGTGGGTCATCGAGCGGATCGGCGATGTGGCGCCCAGTGCGCAGGCGCCTGTGCAACGGAAACGTTGGGGGCGCTCGCCGAGCCGATCGCTGACCTAGCCGGAGGTGCTGACCGCGGCGGCAACGATCTCGTGCACGAGGTCGCCCGTCAGCTCGTCGTGCTCGCACAACGCGTCAGCGACTGCGAGCAATGCGCCGCGGTGCTCCAACAGCATGCATGCCGATCGGTCGGCCGCCTTGTTCATGATGTCGTCGGCTTGCACCCTGGACGGCTCGTCGCCGAACACCTTGGCAGTGATGTTGCCCGTCATGTGCATCTCGGCAGCCTCGAGGCTCAGCAAGCTGTCGCCGGCGCCGACGGTGCCGATCAGCTGGGCAGCGATGTTGGTGGCCGCCGCCAGGTCTGAGGCGATCCCGGTCGACGCCTCGCCGTATTCCTGTATCTCAGCAGCCCTACCGCCGAGCGCGACCACGATGAGATCGCGCAACTCCGATGGCGTGCGGAGATGCCGTTCCTCGCCGTCGTCGTGGGCGACGAGGCCAAGCGAGCTGCTGCGGCGCAGGATCGACGCGACGCGAACATCGCGACCGACGAGCACGGCGAGCACGGCGTGGCCGGCCTCGTGAATGGCGATTCGCCGACGCTCTTCGGGCTGGTAGCCGACATCTTGGGCGAGTCCGACCTCGGTGATCATCTGGGCTTCGACGAGGTCCTCGATGTCGAGGGACCTGCGCCCTTTGCGCAGGGCGATGATCAGCGCCTCGTCGAGCAGTCGCTCGATCCGCACCGGGCTGTAACCGGCGGTGCGATCGGCGATACCGATGGCGGTGACTGACGGCTCGTGCGACTTCTTGGCCAAGTAGTAGGCGGCAATCGCCATGCGATCGGTGCGCGGCGGGAGAGCAAAGTGAATGGTGCGATCGAACCGGCCCGGCCGCATCAGTGCAGGGTCGAGCCCTTCGGCACGGTTGGTGGCCGCGAAGACCAAGACGTTGGCCGCCTTCACATGCGGTCGAGGCAGGGCCTTCGCCGGAGGGAGGAGCAGGTTGATGCGATCGGTCATCTTGTTCTTCACCTTGTCCCAACCCGTAGGAAGGTCGAAGCTCTGCATCTGCACGAGCAGTTCGTTGACGATGCCCGCAGCACCTTCACGCATGCCCCCTGTACCCATCCCGGAGCGCGCCATCCCGATGGCATCGAACTCTTCGATGAACCCGATGGCGCCACCCTCGGCTCGAGCTGCCTTGCGGAGAGCCTTGAAGAACTGACGGATCTTGCGATTGGTCATCCCGTAGAAGTGGGACTGGAACTCGCTGGCCGACACGAACAGGAACGGAACCTCAGCCTCAGCGGCGATCGCCTTGGCCAGGTAGGTCTTGCCCGTACCGGGCGCACCCTCGAACAGCACGCCGCGGCGCGGCGAGCCACCCATCTCCTCAGCGAACGTCTCGTGGTTCAAGAACAGGTTCAATGTGTCGATCGCCTCGCGGCGAGTTCCATCGGCGCCAACGACGTCGGCCAGACGGATGTCGGAGTCGCCCGGGCGCAGCATGGTGTGCGGTGATCTTCCCGAGGCCATCATCGGAATCAGCATCATCCCGGTGATCAGGATCAGCATCACGGCGAGGAATGCCAGTTGAGGATTGCTAGCGAGGAAATCCGGCATACCCGGGCGAACCGGTCTGCCGCTGATCTCGCGATACCAGAACCACGCCAGTGGTACGCCGAGCGCCACCACGAGGCGCAGCAGACGCCGCTGGCGGAGCCGCTCACGATTGGCGCTGGCATTG
>JANOJI010000150.1:0-3880 GCA_031408175.1 Ilumatobacteraceae bacterium | reverse complement strand
CAACTCACTTCTGAATCTTCGTATGCTCTGTTCGAATTGCCACGCGCAAACGGAGACGTGGTGCAGGCAGAAGCCGACGTAGCCCAATGGCAGAGGCACAGCGCTTAGGACGCTGCAAGTGAGAGTTCGAGTCTCTCCGTCGGCACTAGTGAAGATCGACATCCAATTCAGCCCCGGCGCCAACGACTGGCCTGCACTCCGCGACGCTGTGTTGCGCGCCGAGGCTGATGGCTACGACACCACCTGGGTGTTCGATCACTTCGACGGGGCGATGCTGCACGGCGACCGGCCGATGCTCGAGTGCTTCACCCTGCTCGGCGCCCTCGCTGTGGTGACCAGCACGATCGGCCTGGGCACGTTGGTCGCCAATGTGGCCAACCGCCATCCGGCGGTGCTGGCCGCAGCCGCATCCAGCGTGCAGCGAGTCTGCGATGGACGATTGACGCTCGGCCTCGGCGCCGGATCATCACCCAACAGCACATGGAGCAGCGAACACGTTGCCCGCGGCATTCCCCTCCACGCCGATATCGCCAATCGTCACGCCGCGGTCGTCGAGCAGATCCGCCTCGTCCGTGCGCTTCCAGAACCCATGCGCATCATCGTCGGCGTCAACAGCGTCCGACTGGCAACCATCGCCGGGCAGCTCGCCGACGGCATCAACGTGCGAATGACCAGCGAGCGGGCCGGTGAATTCGTCGACGCGGCGCGAGACGCGGCCGGTGACCGCCCGTTCGAGGTCAGTGGATGGACGTTCGAGGGCCCCGACGACGTGCGCCAGCAGGCCGATGACTTGAAACTGGACCGTCTGATCCTGACTCGATTGGGGACGATCACATGAAGGTCTCCGAGTTATCGACTCCCGCACTGCTGATCGATGCCGCCGCCCTCGAGCACAACCTCACCTCCATGGCTAACGTGCTGCCCGGCAGCCGACTGCGACCGCACGTGAAGGCACACAAGTGCACGTCGCTCGCGGCAGCGCAGCGTCGTCATGGCCATCGCGGGTTCACGTGCGCGACGCCGCGTGAAGTCGTCGGGATGGCCGCCGCCGGGCTGGGAGACGATCTGCTGTTGGCCAACGAAACCCTTGACCCGGCAAGGTTGTCAGCGATGGCAGCGTTGCACGATCAGGCGGTGGTCACCGTCGCGGTCGATTCACGCGAGACCATTGAAGCGGCTGCGTTCGCAGGACTCAGGTACGCGCTGATCGACATCAACGTCGGACTCCCCCGCTGCGGATGCAAGCCCAGCGATGCCGGACATCTCGCCGACTACGCACGCAGCCGCGGGATGGTGGTGCGTGGCGTGATGGGTTACGAGGGCCACGTCATGGGCATGCCGGATCGCTCAGCGCAGCGAGCCCGTGTTGCCGAGGCCATGGAGAAGCTGACGGTCGCCAGCCTCCTGGTCGGCGGCGACATCATCAGCGCCGGCGGAACCGACACGTACGACCTGCACGACCAGGTGACCGAGGTCCAAGCAGGCACCTACGCACTGATGGACACGTACTACGGCGGCCGCGGGCATCCGTTCCGACAGGCATGCTTCGTGCTCGCAACTGTCATCGCCTCGAACGATTCGTATGCCGTCGCGGACGCGGGCCTGAAGACGCAAGGCATGGACCACGGCAACCCGTCGATCGACAGGGCAATCGTGCGTTTCCTGTCCGACGAACACATCACCTTCGCGCCGAGTACTCGGATGGTGGTCGGCGAGCGGGTAAAGGTCGTACCGGCGCACATCGATCCGACCATGGCGATGCACGAGATCGCCTGGTTGGTTCGCGGCGACGATGTGATCGAACGTTGGCCGATCGACCTACGCGGTTGGTGATCTCAGGCAACTCAACCAATGTCCCGCAGCGCTATCAAGAGCGAAGCGAGGGAGCGGGCGCGATGCGAAATGGCGTTCTTCTCGTCCTCGCTCATCTCGGCGAATGAGCGACCGTCGCCGTCGTCGGGAATGAACAGCGAGTCGTAACCAAAACCGCGCTCACCCAATTCGGTCGTGGCAATCGTTCCTTCGCACACACCCTCCACGGCGATTTCCCGCCCGTCGGGCCACACCACCATCACAGCGGACACGAACCGGGCATTGCGAGCGTCTGTGTCACCCAACTCCTGCAGCAGCTTGGCCCGATTGTCGGCATACGTCGCGTCCTCTCCTGCGTATCGGGCCGCGTACACGCCGGGCTCGCCGCCGAGTGCGTCGACGAAGAGACCGGTGTCGTCGCTGACTGCAGGCAGCCCGGTGGCCGCGCAGATCGCGGTGGCCTTCAAGCGGGCGTTACCCAGCAGCGTGTCGGCATCCTCGGGCACATCGGGCACGTCGGCCGGCCGTGGGAGCAGGTGCACGACACCGTCGAGGATGGCCGCCATCTCCATCACCTTGTCGGGATTGGCCGATGCGCAGACCAACTGCATGTCCTCCACGCTCACCGACCGAGGGGGCGCGGCGGCGGTGGGACCGAGACCGTCTCGGCTTGCAGCGCCATGATCTCGATGAGGCCGCCCGACGCAAGTTCGAGCAGGAGATCGAGCTCGCCTCGCGAGAACGCTGCGCCTTCCGCGGTGCCCTGCACCTCGACGAACAACGGCTCTCCCCCTTGCTTGCCGAGCATCACCACGTTCATGTCGACCTCGGCCGTGGAGTCCTCGACGTACGGAAGGTCGAGGACCGGCAAGCCGCCGACGATGCCGACACTGATCGCCGCGCAGAACGAATGCAATGGATGTGTCTTGATCGCCTTGTTCTGAACCAACCGGGCGAGGGCGTCGTGCAAGGCCAGGTAGCCGCCGCAGATGCTGGCGGTGCGCGTGCCGCCATCCGCCTGCAGCACATCGCAATCGACGACGACCTGACGTTCCCCGAGCAGATGCATGTCGCACGCCGCCCGCAGCGAGCGGCCGATCAAGCGTTGGATCTCGACGGTGCGGCCACTCTGCTTGCCCTTCGCTGCCTCACGATCGATCCGCTCGGGCGAGGCTCCTGGCAGCATCGAATACTCGGCGGTCACCCATCCCTTGCCGGTGTTCTTCATCCACCGCGGCACGTTCTCATCGATCGACGCAGTGCACAAGACCCGGGTCTTGCCGAACGACACCAGCACACTTCCGGCGGCCATCTCGGTGTAGTCGCGCTCGAACGTGATCGGGCGCAGTTCGTTGTCAGCGCGGCCGTCAAAGCGGGTCATGGTCATACTCCTCGTGTCGTGAACAGAACTGCGTACGTCATTCCGGCGGCTGCCAGTGATCGGCGGCGCCGAGCTCGGGACCCAGCAGCCGGCCGCCAAGATCGGCGAACCAGGAGATGTCGCCGCTGGACAAGAACTTGTGCTCGGCGACCTCACCGGCATCTTCGGCGCGCAACAGATCGAGTCGTTGCAGCACCTCGCGAGTCGCGAATGCGGTCTCATCGGCGCTCGACACCAGCGTGACGTCCGGGCCCATCACGTCGCTGATCACCCGAGCGAGGTATGGATAATGAGTGCAACCGAGCAGCAGCGCGTCGACCCCCGCCGCCTTCACCGGCGCCAGAAGCCGTTCGGCGAGGATGGTGATCTCGTCACCGCTGGTCTGACCTCGCTCGACGAATTCAACGAACCCCGGGCAGGCAGCAGCGGTCAGCTCCACGGCGACGCCGGTCGACGCGACCGCGCGCTCGTATGCGCCGGACCCGATCGCGCCGACCGTGCCAATCACCGCAACGCGTCGCGATCGACTGGCAGCCACCAAGGCGCGCGCCCCAGGCTCGACAACGTCGACGACGAGCACGGGCAACTCCTGCTGCAGCACGTCGAGCGCCGCCGCCGATGCCGTGTTGCACGCCACCACGACCGCCTTGACATCATGTTGCTTGACCAGGCTCCAGGCCAGCTCTC
>JANOJI010000127.1:0-4133 GCA_031408175.1 Ilumatobacteraceae bacterium | reverse complement strand
TCACCGAAGGCGTCAGTTTCCTGGTCTAACGAGTTCAAGGAGAAGATCGTGTCGACAACGATGGCCGTAACGGCGAGCGACGCCGTCGCCCGCGCTCGCGAACTGATACCCGAACTGCGAGAGCGCGCCCCGCAGACCGCCCTCGACCGGCGCCTGCCGCAGGTCAACATCGATGCAATGCGCCGTGCGGGTGCAATGAAAACCATCCAGGCCACGCGCAACGGTGGCTATGCCCTCGGCATCCGCAGCCACCTCGACGTGATCTCGGCGTTGGGCGAGGGGTGTGGCTCGACGGCGTGGGTGGCCGGAGTCGTGCACGCTCACTCGTGGTTGCTGTCTCATTTCCCCGAGCAGGGGCAAGACGACGTCTACAGTGCCAATCCCGACGCTGTTGTCTCGGCAGTCATCCTTCCCCGCGGCAAAGCGGTGCGCACCGCCGACGGGTACCGGCTCGAAGGTGTCTGGCCGTTCGGTTCGGGTTGCGAACGCTCCGACTGGTTGCTGCTCGGCGCGGCCGTGTTCGACGAAGGCGGCAACCCGATCGATCAGGGCGACTTCATCGTGCCGACGTCATCGGTGACGCTCAAGGACGACTGGTTCGTCAGCGGCCTCGCCGGCACCGGTTCGTGCACGATGGTGGTCGAGGGTCTCGACGTACCTGCCCATCGCTTCTTGTCGATGCCGGCACTGATCATGGGCAACAGTCCCGGCGCGGGCCTCCACGGTGACGATTGGGTGGTTCGCGGGGCTCCGGTTCCGGTGCTGACCATCGCCCTGTGCGGCGGCGCCATCGGAATCGCCAGGCAGGCGCTCGCCGACTTCCCCTCGGTGATCAAGGGCAAGACCATCGCCTACACCGCCGACCCGCAGGAATCACACCCGTTCACGCACATCCGCTTGGGCGACGCTGCCGGCCGAATCCGCGAAGGTGAGGTGTTGCTCTACGCCGTCGCCGACGAAATCGACGCTGCTGCCCGAGCCGGCGACGAGGTGCCTTTCCTGCGTCGAGCCGAGATGCGCAACGACTGCGCGACGGCCGTTCGCCGACTGCTGGAAGGCGTCGAGATCCTGTTCCGCGAATCGGGTGCAACCGGTGTGCGAACAGCGAGCCCCATCAACCGTGCGTTGGCCGACATCCAGACGATCAACAACCATGGCCTGATGAAGCTCGAGACCAACCAGGAGATGTACGGCCGCCTGCTGTTGGGATTGGAACCGAACACTCCGCTGATCTGAGTGTCGCCCCGGCCTCACGGCTGCACACACCTCGTCATGACTGGGGTGTCAAGGTGACCACATGAGTCGTGTCACGACATTGACCCGACACATCAACACAGGCGTGAACGTTCATCGTCACCGTGAGCGTGCCGTCCTGGTTGGCGACCAAGGTGTATGTGCCATCGCCGGTCACCGTTGCACCGCTGCCCCCTCCGGCGATCGTGACAACTCCTGTGGGGAGGAGATCTCCATCCGCGGTGCCGTCCGGCAAGAAGTCGAACGTCGCCGACCCACCCTCGAAATCGCCCAAGACACTGAAGGAGAGGTCCGGACTCTGGGTACTTCCGCTGAAGGTGATTCCGCCTCCCCCTCCACTCGCCACATACACGGGCCTGTCGATCTCGAACACGATCTCGGCCTTGCCGACGCCTCGCCGTGAGCGAGCCTCGAGCGACACCTTTCCAGACGTTGGAAGACCGTCCGTCGGGGCGGTGTAGACGAACGCCGCGTCGGCGGGGACCGGGGATCCATTTGGTTCCACCGCCAGCTGTCCAGCGAACGTGGCGGTCACGTTGCCACCGGTCGGGGCACCGTCCATCGTGCTCCGTGGCGCGGCCGTGATGTCGGAGGTACCACCGGGCTTCACATCTTTCTTGCCGGGTTCAGCCTTCACGTCGATCCGAACACAACGACCGGACTCCCAACCCTTTCGTGCCGCGTCGGTCAAGAAATGGTCCATGAGCATTGCGTAGATCTGCGCACCCACCGTGGCCGAGCTCTCGAGGTCCGATGTCGCCGCCCCACCGGTTCGTTCGACCGTGCTCGAAACGCCACCGGACGATGAACGGCTGCCGGACAGATTGACCAGTTCGGTTGCCCCGCCTGACGTCCTCGACCACTTCATCGTGTAGTCGAGGTCAGACGATGCGAGGTGGGCGTCGTCGTCGACGTGCCCCACCACCTTGACGTCCAACACGCCGCGCTGACCGGCCGTGCCCTTGGACACGGTGACATCGATGACCGCCTCGATCTCGAACCGACCGTCGGCGTCAGGGCACGGCACGGCCGAGGCCTTCGTGACCAACTTCGTCGTCACCCCGGTTGCACCGTCGACATGGGTGCCCTCCATCGCGAATTCACCGTGATTCAGCGACGCCGACGCCGAAACAGCGAACCCGTTCTTGGTACCAGTTTCGGTAATTGTTTCGCCGGTGCTCACATTTGAGACAGCGACCTCCGCGGTGGCTGCGCCGAGCATGAGACCGCCGAACAATCCCAAACCGATCGGCGGTGCCGCCTGGGCCACCCGTCGGAAACCGGACGGAACGTTGCTGCCTCGGACCGCGACGGCTTGCTCGACGAGAGGTGCCCAGGCCGAGATCAGTGCGTCACGGGTGGCGTCGGGTCCACCGAGCTCGGCCTCGAGCCCAGACTCCTTGGCCACTGCCAACTCCAACTCGAGCCCAGCCTCGGCCGCGGCCGCATCGCGGTCGGCCTGCCCCATCGCCAGCACTTCATCGACTCGTGCCGACGCCCTGTCGCCCAGCGCGCCCGCACCGGAATCATCTTCGGTGCTCGCCGCGGTACTCGTACCCGCACCATCTTGCACATCGGCGCCCTGCGTGGCGCTCGTACTCGTACTCGAACTCGCACTCGAACACCCGGCGATGAGCGAGGTTGTAACCAAGCAAGCGAGCGTCAATCCAAGCTGTCGTCGGTGAGTCACGGCTCCATCATGTCGGGAGGATCACCTGGCCACGTGAAATGCGCCACATTCACTCGAAAAAGCCCCCCGCAGCGGGCTTCGCGTCGAGCATGGACGGTCGGCTTGGTGCCCAAGACCACTTTGATCTAGACCACGACCTGTGTCCATGACACCCGATCATCTGTGGACCCCCACGCCGGAGTCGATGTCGCGGAGCAACATCGGTCGCTTCGTCGCCTGGTTGAGCGAGCGGGGCATCGGACCATTCGAGACGTACGACGATCTGCGGCGTTGGTCGATCGACGACATCGCCGGCTTCTGGGCAGCGGTCTGGGAGTTCTTCGACGTTCAGGCCAGCGTGCCGTACTCCGAGGTGCTCGACTCGTCGGTCATGCCCGGCACCAAGTGGTTCGTGGGTGCTCGCCTGAACTACGCCGAGCACATCCTGCGTCACGAAGGCGACGGCCCGGCGATCATCGCCCATTCACAGACTCGGCCGCCGTCGTCGTTGACGTGGGACGAGTTGGCCGAACAAGTCGGTCGGGCGCGAGCCGGGCTGCTGCGCCTGGGAGTCGGCCACGGTGACCGTGTTGCGGCCTACCTCCCGAACATCCCCGAGACGATCATCGCGTTTCTGGCGACGGCCAGTCTGGGTGCGACATGGACCAGTTGCGCCCCTGAATTCGGCGTGCAAGCCGTGCTCGACCGCTTCGGCCAGATCGATCCGAAGGTGCTGCTGGTGGTCGACGGCTATCGCTACGGTGAGCGTCGCATCGACCGCTCCGACGAGGTGCAGGCCATCCGCCGCGGCCTGCCCACATTGCACGCGACGGTCGCCCTGCAGTACCTCGGCGACCACCTGATACCCGATGCCATCGCCTGGAGCGATTTTGTCGGCCGGCACGAGACACTCGACTTCGAGCAGGTGGCCGCCGATCATCCCCTGTACGTGTTGTACTCATCCGGCACGACGGGAATGCCCAAACCGATCGTTCACGGCCACGGCGGGATCCTGCTCGAGCATCTCAAGGTGTTGGGCTTGCACGCCGACCTCGGACCTGCCGATCGGTTCTTCTGGTTCACCACAACGGGCTGGATGATGTGGAACTACGTCGTCAGCGGGTTGCTGACCGGCGCAGCAATCGTCACGTTCGATGGTGACCCGGCAGCACCGACGCTCGACACGTTGTGGGATCTGGCAGCCGATGCC
>JANOJI010000095.1:0-16900 GCA_031408175.1 Ilumatobacteraceae bacterium | reverse complement strand
TCCGGCACACATTGTCCGGGCAATGCACGTGCTCGGTCGCAATGTCGTCGTACGGCCCGGCCAATCCATTCCGCCAGGTTGGAGTGCTGCGGCGCATCGCTCGGTGCACATGAGCGACGTGGGCGATCCGTCGTCGCTGATCGTCGAACTGCGGCGCTGGGCCGACGACCGCACGCCGTGCGTCTTCGAGATCGACGAGGCGATCGAGGCGCTGATTGGCGCTCCGCAGACCAACATCGCCCCGCTCCACGAGGTCGGGCCCAGATTCACCTTCGAGTTGTCGGTGTTGCGTCATCTGCTGTGGTCGAACTCCGTCGACGGGCGTGATCCCGATCATCTCGTGTGGTCCTTAGTGCTGGCCGCGATGGCCCTCGGCGCGACGCCAGCGGGTGGCGACGTACTCGGTGACGTGGTGTTGCCCGACGGGACCGCCGTGTGGCTCGACGGCGGGCCGATCCGCCATACCGAACCGATCGCTGGCATCGCCATCGTGCACCGCATTGCAGTCGAGCATCGATCGTTGCTCGTTGCATTGTCGAACGTGTCCAGCGCCGATCTGGCCGACGACCAGCTCGCGGCAGTTACTCATGGGGGAGGCGCTTCACGTGTGATCGCGCCTGCCGGCTCGGGCAAGACCCGCGTGCTGACCGAGCGCGCCCGTCATCTCCTGACGCAGTGGCGCCTGCCGGCCAGTTCGGTGTGCTTGGTGGCATTCAACAAGCGCGCCCAAGAAGAGATGCGCACCAGAGTTGCCGACCTTGCGGGACTCCAGGTGCGCACCCTGAATGCGATCGCTCTGGCGATTGTCAACGGCACGGCACCGTTCGCGGCGCAGCCAGCCAGACTGACCACGATTACCGAACCGGACGTCCGCCGGATCATCGGCAAGCTGATCGAGTTCCCCCGGAAGCGCAATTCTGATCCGGCGGCACTGTGGATCGAGGCGCTGTCGGTGGCGCGACTCGGGTTGCGTGATCCGCAACAGGTCGAGGCACAGTACGACGGCGATGTCGATGGCTTCGCGGTCATGCTGCCTCGGTACCGCGACCAACTTCGCCGTTCGAACTGGCTCGACTACGACGAGCAAATCGTCAGGGCGATCGAGATTCTGCTGACCGACATCGAAGCTCGTGTCGCCGCGCAGCGCGCATGCCGCGTGCTGCTCGTCGACGAGTTTCAGGATCTGACGCCGGCTCACCTTCTGCTCGTGCGATTGCTCGCCGGGCCTGATGCTTGCGTGTTCGGGGTGGGCGACGACGATCAAACGATCTACGGATTCAACGGTGCCGACCCGCAGTGGTTGATCGACTTTGCCGACTACTTTCCGCATGCGGGAGCGCATCCGCTGCAGGTCAACTATCGCTGCCCGAGTGACGTCGTTCAGGCGGCAGCGACGTTGTTGCAGCACAACGGTCGCCGCATTCCGAAAGTGATCCGTGCGGCGTCGAGCGCCGTAGGAATGGTGATCGAACCAGCGGGCGACGCTGTTGCGGCAACGACTCGGATTGTTACTGCGGCAGTCGCGGATGGGTCAGCGGCCGACGACATCGCGGTTCTGACGCGTGTCAACTCCCTGCTCGCGCCCGTGCAGGTTGCCCTTGGATTGGCAGGTATCCCCGTCCACGGCGGCGTCGGCGCCGAGTTCGCCGACCGGGCTGCGGTGCGCGGGTCGCTGGCGTGGTTACGGCTGGCGACCGCGACCGGCGGTCTGTCGGGGATCGATGTCGGAGAGGCGCTGCGCAACCCGTCTCGTCCGCTGCGACCGAATGTCGCCGGTTGGGTAGCCGAGCAGACGTCGCTCGATGGCTTGCGCCGACTCGTGGGGCGTCTCAACACCCCTCGCGAGGCCGAGCGGGTCGAAGCCTTTGCTGCCGATATCGAGCTGTTGCAACAACTGGCCCGGTCGGGCGCATCGACCTCGGAGATTCTGTCGAAGCTGCACGACTCGATGGGCATGGCCTCGACTCTCTCGACGCTGGATACACACCGCCGCGGCATGAACCGGGCAGCACAGAGCGACGATCTCACCGCTGTCGCACAGCTGGCCAAGCTACAGCCAGACCCAACGGTGTTCGAGGAGTGGTTGCGTGCCGAGCTCGGTCGTGCGTGGCAGGCCAACGGCGTCACCTTGGCAACCGTGCACAGAGTGAAGGGCAAGGAGTGGCCGGTGGTGGTCGTGCATCATGCCGAAGCAGACCAGTTTCCCCACCGCCTCGCTACCGATGTCGAAGAGGAGCGACGTGTTTTCCATGTTGCCATCACACGTGGGCGCGACCGGGTGCACGTCGTGCCCGGCACGCGACCGTCGCCGTTCATCGATCAATGCGCCCATCTTCCCGTGCCGGGTGCGGCGGACCCGGCATCGAGCCCGACGCGTCATCCGTCGCGGCCAGTACCGCTCGAGAAACCTGGCCGCGACCTGAGCCCGAACGAATCGCTGCTGTTCGAGGAGCTTCGCTCGGTGAGGCGGCACCTCGCTGCGGGAAAGCCCGCCTACACCGTGCTGTCGGATCAGACCTTGCACGAGATCGCTCGTCGTCGCCCGGTCAGCCTTGCCGCTCTCGCTGACATCAGAGGGATGGGTCCGGTCAAGCTCGAACGCTACGGCGACGCCCTGCTCGCGGTCGTCGAGACCACAGCGCACGAGTAGCCCGGGAACCCTGCCTCGTGGTGCTGCCGGAATCGCGCCCGACCGGCGGGTGTGGGCGCGATGTGAGTACGCGGGCTGCCGGAATCGCGCCCGACCGAATTAGCCGCGCTGGTAGTTGGGGGCTTCCTTGGTGATGGTCACGTCGTGCGGATGGCTCTCTTCGCGACCGGCCATGGTCACCTTCATGAACCGAGCCGAGCGCAGGGCATCGAGGGTGGCGGCACCGGCGTAGCCCATGCCGCTGCGCAGTCCACCGACGAGTTGGTACATCACGTCGCTCAGCGTTCCTGCATAGGCGACTCGGCCTTCGATCCCCTCGGGCACCAGCTTGCGCGTCGCTGCGCCGACCTCGGATTGCGCTGTCGCGTAGCGATCTGCGCCGAGACCCTGCATGGCACCCATCGAGCCCATTCCCCGGTAGGTCTTGTAGCGGCGGCCCTCGAACAACTCCAGTTCGCCGGGAGCCTCGTCGGTACCGGCTAGCAGCGAGCCGAGCATGACCGTGTCGGCGCCAGCGGCAAGCGCCTTGACCATGTCGCCGGAATAGGTGATGCCGCCGTCGGCGATGATCGGGATACCCCGCTTACGAGCCTGCTTGCAGGTGAAGTAGATCGCTGACAACTGCGGCATACCGGCGCCGCTGACGACACGCGTCGTGCAGATGGATCCGGCGCCAACGCCGACCTTGATGGCGTCGGCACCTGCTGCCGCGAGGGCATCGACACCGTCCTCCGTGACGACGTTGCCGGCTACGACAGCGAGCGACGGCCACGACGATTTGATCCGCTCGATGGCCTTGATGACACCAGCCGAATGGCCGTGGGCGGTATCGAGCGCGACGGCGTCGACCGCTTGAGCGAACAATGCCTCGACGCGCTGTTCGAGATCGGCACCGACGCCAACCGCGGCTGCGCAACGCAACCGACCGGCCGAATCGCGGGTGGCGTTGGGGAACTCTTGACGCTTGAGGATGTCTTTCACGGTGATGAGGCCGATCAGGCGATTGTCGGCGTCGACCAATGGAAGCTTCTCGATGCGGTGCTTCTGCAGGATGGCTTTGGCCTGCTCGAGTGTGGTTCCCTCGGATGCTGTGACCAGTCCGCTCGAGGTCATGAACTCGGTGACGGGGCGGTCGAAGTCGGCACCCGAACAGAACCGGGTGTCGCGGTTGGTGAGGATGCCCACGAGCCGCCCGTCGGCATCGGTGATCGGGACGCCGCTGAACTTGAAGCGGTTCATCAACGCCTCGGCATCGTGCAGCGTGGCGGTGGGCGACAGCGTGACCGGATCGGTGATCATCCCGCTCTGACTGCGCTTGACCTTCTGCACTTCGGCGGCCTGATCTTCGATCGACAGGTTGCGATGGATGACGCCGATCCCGCCCTCGCGGGCGGCGGCGATGGCCATGCGTGCCTCGGTGACCTTGTCCATCGCTGCCGACACAATCGGCACGTTGAGGGTGATGTCGGCCGCGAAGGTCGCTGTGGTGTCGACGGTGTCGGGCAGCACATCGCTGTAGCCGGGGACGATGACCACATCGTCAAAGGTGAGGGCTTCGAAACGGTTGAAGAATTCTTCGGTGCTCATGCGTTTGCTCCTGTCGTGCACAAGGTAGCGAGAGTTTCGACGAGTAGGCGGTGCTCCACGCCATGAACTCGGTTCGTGAGGCTCTCGAGGGTGTCTGATGGAAGTATGGAGACTGTGGCGGTTGCCAACACGGGGCCGTCGTCGACGCCTTCGTTGGGGACGAGGTGGACCATCACTCCGGTGTGATCACGCAGGCCGTTCTGAGCCTCGTGCCAGGCCCGCTCGATGGCGTTGACCCCCGGCAGGTCGCCCGGCAAGGCAGGGTGCAGGTTGACCACCATGCCGGGGAACCAGCCGAGGAAACTCATCGATAGCACGCGCATCCACCCGGCCAACACGACCCAGTCGGGGTCGAACCCGCTGACGATGTCGGCCAATCGGGCGTCGTAGTCGGGTCGTGGTTCGCCCGCGTGTGGTGCGACGTGCACGCACGGCACACCCGCGTCGGCCGCGCGTTGCAGTGCACCGCTGCCGGCCTTGTTCGAGATCACAGCGGCCACACCCGCCGGCAATCGGCCGTCGGCGCACGCGTCGAGGACCGCTTGGAGATTGGTGCCGCCGCCTGAGGCAAGCACGACAAGCCGGGTCATTGGAGGTGTACCCGTTGTGCGCTGTTGTGGGTGGGAACGACCTCACCGATGACCCACGTCGGCTCGTCGATGAGTCGTTGCACGGCTTCGAGATCGGCCGTGGCGCAGACAGCGACCATACCGATACCCATGTTCAGCGTTCGATAGAGCTCGTAGGTGTCGAGCTGCGTGGCCACCTCGCGGACCAGTTGGAACAGCGCCGGCACTGGCCACGAGCCAAGTGCGATGGTGACGTCGCAATCACCCGGTAGGACGCGCGGCAGGTTCTCTGGCAGACCTCCACCGGTGATGTGCGCCAGCGCCTTCACCTTGCCGCTGGCCAGCGCAGCAGTGAGCACATCGAGGTAGCTGCGGTGCGGCACGAGTAGGGCATCGCCCAGCGGACGGTCGAAGCCCGGCGGCATCGAGTCCATCGGTAGCCACTCGAAGATCTTGCGTAGCAGTGAGTAACCGTTGGTGTGCGGGCCGTTGGAAGCAACGCCGATCAAGGCGTCGCCAGCGCGCAGCTCGCCTCGGGGCAACATGTCGCGTTGTTCGACGACACCCACCAGTGTTCCGGCGATGTCGAACGCCCCTGGCGCGTAGACCCCTGGCATCTCGGCCGTCTCGCCGCCCAGCAGCGCACACCCTGCCGCCTCACATGCCTCTGCCATGCCGGTGACGACCTCCGCGACATGTTCGGCATGGATCTTGCTCGATGCGATGTAGTCGAGGAAGAAGAGCGGTCGTGCACCCTGCACGAGCACGTCGTCGATGCAGTGATTGACGATATCGGCGCCCACGCCGCGATACCGGCCGAGGCGAGCGGCAAGCTCGACCTTCGTGCCGACACCATCGGTCGAGGCGACCAGCACGGGCTCGTCCATCGCCTTGATGGCCTTACCGCTGAACGCGCCACCGAAGCTACCGACCCCGCGCAGCACGGCCGGGCCGTGGGTGCGTTCAACGGCCTGTTTCATGTGGATGACCGCACGCGTCCCTTCATCGATGTCGACCCCCGTGGCGGCGTACGAAGTCAATGTCGCCGCTATCGCTCGCCATCCGATGTCGCGACGCACCTGCATCCCGTCGAAGTGAATGGTCGACAGGCGGCTGTAGGCGTTGTCGCGGGCAGCGGCCAACGAGTGTCCCAGCCCGGTCACGGCAAGCGTGCGACCGCCGGTCACCGTGGTGTCATGTGTCCCGGCGAGGAACACGAGCGACTCGTCGGTGTCGAGCTGGTCGAGTCCGGTGATCGTCTGGCCCACGATCGGGTTGGTTGGATAACCGGGCGCAGCGGCAACCACCGTGCACGCCGCGCCCTCGCGAATCGTCAGTGACGAATCGGCCATCGTGCCGTTGGAACACGCCAGCAACAATTCGGCGACATCGGACTCGATCAGGGGCAGCACGGCCTGTGCCTCGGGGTCGCCGAAACGGCAATTGAACTCGATCAGCCGCGGCCCGTCGGCGGTCAGCATCAACCCGGCGTACAGCACACCTATGTAGGGCGTGCCTGCGGCGGCCAGGTGGTCGATCACCGGCTGGATGAAGGTCGCAGTCAACGCCTCGGCGTCGTAGCCAGTAGGCGCGGGCGCATAGGCACCCATGCCGCCGGTGTTGGGTCCGGTGTCACCCTCGCCGATTCGCTTGTGATCCTGGGCGACCGGCAGCGGGCGGGCGACCTTGCCGTCGCACAATGCCATCAGGCTGCATTCCGGGCCGCTGAGGCGCTCCTCGAGCACGATCGGTCCCAAGGCGCTCAGTGTTTCGATCGCCTCGATCGTGGCCTCGTCGGTGGTCGGCACGACGACGCCCTTGCCGGCGGCGAGGCCGTCCTGCTTCACGACGATCGGAGCGCCGAGTGTTCGCCACCAGGCGATGGCCTCGTTCAGCGATGTCGTGGCGAGGTGTTGTGGCGATGGCAACCCCAGCGCCGTCGCCACCTCGCGGGCATACCCCTTCGACGATTCGAGCCGGGCGACGTCGGCCGTCGGTCCGAAGCAGGGAATTCGGCGACGCTTGCATTCGTCGGCCACGCCGGTAGCCAATGCCGTTTCGGGTCCGACGATCACCAGATCGGCGAGTGCGTCGGGGGCGAGATCAAGAGTGATGGTCACGTCGTGCCCATGGCGGCGACAGGCCCAAGCGATCGCAGCCTCGCGACCGCCGGCCCCGATGACGAGCACCCTCATGCGACGACCCTCACGCCAGCACGCCCTCGAACGACAACTTGGCCTGCGCTTCAGTGACTTCCATGGGATAGCGGCCAGTGAAACAGGCGTTGCAGTAGCCCTCGGCATCGCCGTCGGCCGTATCGCCAGGGTCGACGGTGATCGCCCGCATCATGCCCTCGAGTGACAGGAATGCAAGCGAGTCGGCATCGATGTGGACGCGCATCTCCTCGACGGTCAGGTGGGCTGCCATCAAGTCGCCGTCGTGGCCCATGTCGACGCCGAAGTGGCAGGCGTGAGTGATCGGCGGGCAGGTGATGCGCACGTGCACCTCCGTCGCGCCGGCTTCGCGGAGCAACTTCACCAGGGGACCTGCCGTGGTGCCACGAACGAGTGAGTCGTCGATCATGACGACTCGCTTGCCCGCCAGGTTCTCGGCGAGCGCGTTGAACTTCAAGGCGACGCCGCGCTCGCGCAGGTCTTGGGTCGGCTCGATGAACGTGCGGCCGATGTAGCGGTTCTTGATGAGCCCGTCGTTGTGGGGGATGCCACTGGCCCTGCTGAACCCGATTGCAGCCGGGATCGACGAGTCAGGCACGGGTATCACCACGTCGGCTTCGGCGGGTGCCTCGGCGGCCAGTTCTTCGCCGAGGCGCTGGCGCACGTGGTGCATGTTGCGGTTGGCCCACACGCTGTCGGGTCTGCTGAAGTACACGAACTCGAACGTGCAGCGTGCCGAGCGCGCTGCCGGAGTCAGCGCTTGCCGACGGGTCATCTCAGCACCGTTGAGCGTGACGATCTCGCCCGGTGCGACTTCGCTCACATCGAGGCATCCGAGCGTGCTCAGGGCACACGTCTCGGAGGCGACGGCGTAGCCGCCATGGGGCAGTCGCCCGACACTCATCGGCCGAAAGCCCCACGGGTCGCGCACCGCGATCACGCGATCTGCGGCAAGGATGACGAGTGAGTAGGCGCCCTTCCATGCCGGCAATGTGCGCTCGACGCGGTCTTCCCAGGTACGACCGCCGGCCGCGGCAAGCATGAGCGTCATGACTTCGGTGTCGCTGGTGGCGGTGAGGCCGAACCCACGAGTCAGCAGTTCGTCGCGCAACGCCGGGGCGTTGACGAGGTTGCCGTTGTGGGCGAGCGCAAGCGGGCCGTGCATGGTCTCGACCAGAAATGGCTGATGGTTGCGCTGCGCGTTGGCGCCGGTTGTGCTGTAGCGGGTGTGGCCGATGCCGTGATACCCGGCAAGAGTGCTCATGGTTGCAGGGGTGAACACGTTGGCGACGAGCCCGGTGTCTTTGTGCAGCCGCACCCGGCTGCCATCGCTGACAGCGATTCCCGCTGCCTCCTGACCGCGATGTTGCAAGGCGAACAACCCGAAGAACACGGTCTGGGCGACACCCTCGCCGTGCGGCGTTGATATGCCGAACACACCGCACTCTTCGTGTGGAATGTCGGGATCCGACATGTCGAATGCTGGCTGGTCAGGCAACATGCCCGAGGACCTCCCTGATCCGGTCTTCGACCGGGTAACTGCCGGGCTGAAATGTCAGCCCGGTCAAGCGTTCGTAGGCATCGATGTAGCGTCGAGACGTGGCCTCCCACACCTCGGGCGTCAGCGCCGGCGGTGTTCCATGACCGTCGTAGCCTGCCTCGATCAACGCCCGCCGGACCACTTCTTTGTCGAGGCTCTCGGGCTCGTCTCCCGAACCCAACCGATCCTCGTAGGTATCAGCGACCCAGTAGCGCGACGAATCCGGAGTATGGACTTCGTCGATCAGCAGCAGTTCGCCGTCCGGTGTCGTGCCGAACTCGTACTTCGT
Organism: Ilumatobacteraceae bacterium; assembly: GCA_031408175.1. Classification (GTDB taxonomy): domain Bacteria; phylum Actinomycetota; class Acidimicrobiia; order Acidimicrobiales; family Ilumatobacteraceae; genus JAENVT01. The sequence goes on along the minus strand of JANOJI010000095.1, from coordinate 8,091 downwards.
ATCGGCGAGGATCAGGCCCGATTGACGAGCTAGTTCTTGTCCTCGAGAAAACAGTTCGAGCGCTGCGGTTTCCACGGCTCGCCACAGACCGGTCGCGACGAGCCCCTTGCGCGTGACATCGCTGGGGCTCAACGGCTCGTCGTGGCCACCATGCTCGGCCTTGGTGGTAGGAGTGATGATCGCCGACGGCAGGTCGGTGTTCTTCCGCAGCCCATCGGAGAAGTGGTACCCGTAGATCGTGCGCGCCCCGTCGGCGTATTGCCGCCAGAGCGACGTGCTGGTGACACCGGTGATGTACCCGCGGACGACAACTTCGACGGGCAGAGGCTGAGCGGAGCGGGCAACGAGCACATTGGGATCGGGAAGATCGATGAGGTGGTTGGCGACGACGTCGGTCGTGCGTTGGAACCACCATTCGCTGAGTTGGTTCAGCACTTGGCCCTTGTAGGGCACTCCGGCGATCACTCGGTCGAAGGCCGAGAGACGGTCGGTGGTGACGAACAGCCGCCGTCCGCTGCCGTAGGCGTACGAGATCCGAACCTTTCCGTCGCGACGGTCGTCGAGCGGCAGGTCGATGTCGAGGAATGGAGCGTCCATCTCAGCGCTCCTTGGCGTAGCGAACGCCCTGCTCGAACAATGCCAGGCCGAGGTCACCGCCGGCACCTTGGGCGAAGCCGGGATACTGGCGGGCGATGACATGATTCTCGGGATGCGGCATCAACCCCAGCACGACGCCGCTGGAGTCGCACACGCCGGCGATACCGTCGATCGAACCGTTGGGGTTGTCGTCGCAATAGCGCAGCGCGACCTGCCCGGCGGCGGCCAGACCCTGAGGATCGGGGTGTGTGTACCGTCCCTCGCCGTGGGCGATCGGACAGTCGATCGCCGAGATCTCCGTCGTCCAGATGCATCGACTGGGCGGGGCTTCGAGCTTGATCCACTGGCATTGAAAGTGCCCGCTCTCGTTGTGGCCGAGCGCACCCGGCAACAACCCGGTGCGAGTCAGCACCTGAAAGCCGTTGCAGATCCCGATCACAGGCTTCCTGGCGGCGACGAAGTCGCGCAGGACGTCGCCCACGCGATGCTCGAGTTGCAGGGCAAACATGCGGCCGGCACCCAGCGCATCCGCGTAGCTGAACCCCCCGGCGATCACGACCATTTGTCCGTCGGCGAGCAGCGCCGGTCGCTCGATCAGTTCTGACAGCAGGGTGATGCGGGGCTCGGCTCCGGCCAGGTCGAGCGCGAACGCGACATCGTGATCGCGGTTTGTGCCCGCCGCCGCCAGGATCAATGCGGTGGGACGGCTCATCGGTGTGCCCCGAATGCACCGACGAGGGCATCGAGCGGGAGAGGTTGCGCGCCAGGGAGAGTCACCGTCGCAGTGTTGGTGACGGTGCCGAGGATGGTGACCGGCTCGCCCAGCAGGTCCGCGAGCCAGTCGACGTCGTCGGGTGCGACTTCACAGACGAATCGGCTGGCCGACTCGCTGAACAGGGCGGATACAGGATCGGGACCCGGCAGCGTTTCGATCATGAGACCGTGACGCCCGGCAATTGCCATCTCGGCCAGGCTAACGGCAAGCCCACCCTCGCTGATGTCATGACACGCCAAAACTCGTCCGGACCGCAACGCTTGATGCAGTCTTCGGTAACGGGTCGGCGCGTACGGGTCGGGCCCCGGCACCGTGGCGCGAGCGCTGACAGCGTGGACCTTGGAGAAGTGACTTCCGCCGAACTCGCATTTCGTCGCACCAACCTGCACCACCACATTGCCGGCGTCCTTCAGATCCGGCGTCACGACCGCGTTGGCATCGGGTACGTGAGCGATGGCTGTGATGACCAGCGTCGGGGGAACCGAATGACGAGCGCCGTCGGCACCCAGGTATTCGTTGTTCAGCGAATCCTTGCCGCTGACAAACGGCGCCCGATGAGCGACGGACGCTTCGCAGCATCCGTTGACCGCGGCAACGAGTTCGCCCAGTGTCGAAGGCCGCCGCGGGTCACCCCACGAGAAGTTGTCGAGTAGCGCGATCCTGTCGGGGTCTGCGCCTACAGCGACGACGTTACGGATCGCCTCGTCGACAACGGCGTGAGCCATTCGCTGTGGGTCGAGCTCGCCGAACCATGGGTTGACCCCGATGCCAATTGCCAGGCCATGGGTGTCGGCAGGATCGGCGATCACCACGCCGTCGGCGTGACCGTCGCGCCGCGGGCCGACCAACGGCCGCACGACGGTGCTGCCGAGGATCTCGTGGTCGTAGCGGCGAATCACTGCCTCCTTCGAGGCGATGTTCGGGTGTGACAGCAGAGCCAGCACCGTTGCAGCTGCATCGGTGCAGATGGGAGGCTCGGCGGCATCGCGGTCGGGCGACGGCAGTTCGGCCCGCATATCGCGCTGGGGCCGGCCATCGTGCAGGAATTGGGTGTCGAGGTGGAGCACGGTGGTGTCGCCGTAGCGAACATGCAAGATGCCGTCGCCGGTAAAGGTGCCGAGTGCCGTCGCCTCGACGCCGTGACGATCGCAGAGCTGCTGCAGCTGCGGCCACGCCGACTCGGCGACCGACACCACCATGCGCTCTTGAGCCTCGCTGAGCCAGATCTCCCACGGTCGCAAACCTGGGTACTTCAGCGTAGCGCCGGCCATGTCGACATTGGCTCCGACTCCTTCCGCCATCTCACCGATCGCCGATGACAATCCGCCTGCGCCGCAATCGGTGATGGCCGTGAACAGCCCGGCGGCGTCGCGCAAGACATCGATCAGCAGCTTCTCGACGATCGGGTCGCCGATCTGCACGCTCGCGCCGGCGACGTCGCCGGTGGTGGCGTCCATCGTCGCGCTCGAGAACGTCGCACCGCGCAGGCCATCGCGTCCCGTACGTCCACCCAACACGACCACCAGGTCGCCGGGGTGCGGGCCGGTCAGCGGTGGGGTGTCGTCGGCGACGCCGATGCAGCCGCAGTACACCAACGGATTGGCGATGTATCCAGGGTCGTACAGCACCGCGCCGGCGACGGTCGGCAGGCCGATCTTGTTGCTATAGTCGGCGACCCCCGCGATGACGCCCGCTTCAATCAATCGAGGATGCAGGACACCGTCTGGGACCTGGTCGGCGGCGAGGTCGGTTGGTCCGAAACACAAGATGTCGGTCACCGCGATCGGCCGGTGAGCAGCGCCCATGACGTCGCGGATCACGCCGCCGACCCCGGTGTTCGAGCCGCCGAACGGCTCGATGGCGGACGGATGATTGTGCGTCTCTGCTTTCACCGCGATGGTGGTGCCATCGCAGAACGAGATGATCCCCGCATTGCCGACGAACGCGCTGCGCAAGAACGGTGCGTCGATGAGGGTCGTGGCGTCGCGCAGTTGTTGCAGCAGGGGAGTGATCGTCTGACCGTCGTCGCCGGTGATGCGAGCTCGGAACGTCTTGTGGGCACAGTGCTCGCTCCACGTTTGGGCCAGGGTCTCGAGCTCGACGTCGGTTGGGGCGCGACCGGCTTTGCGGAAGTGCTCGGCGATGGTGCGCAGTTCGGCTGGGTCGAGCGAGAGACCGCGCTCGCGGTTGACGACTTCCAGGGCGTCGTCGTCGAGATCGCGGATTTCGACGAACTCGACACCGGTATCAGCCGTCGCTTCGGCATCGATGAAAGTCGGCTCGATCGAACCGACTGACCATTGTTCGATGACGGGGTTGGCCAGCAGGCGCTTGGCGAGCACCGACAGGATCTCGTCGTCGACGTCGCCGTGTACCTCGTAGCGGGTACCGGTGGCGACGGCTGCGATGGGCGAACCGATCGTCTCGGCTGCCAGCGACACCGCACGGGCCGAGGCATCTGTCACTCCGGGGAGCAACGCTGTCTCGATCGCCATCGTCGAAGGAACTGCCCAGTCGCCTGACTGCAGCAACGGGTCGACGAGCAATGCCTGCAGTTCGACTCGGTCGCTGCCGCCGGTAACAAATACCAGGTCAGCGACATCGATCGAAGTGATCTCGGTCAGTCCAAGTGCATGGGCATCGGCCAGCAAGGTTGCCGCGCGAGGGTCTGCGGCGGTTGATCGTATGGTCAACCTGTCGACTCCGCGCACCCACCTGAAGTTAGAGCAGTGAGTCGGACAGGCCCGCGCGCGCGAACGAAAAGTAAGCTCCGCGCTCTGTGACCCGTCTTGTGCTCATTCGCCATGGAGAATCCAAGACCACGGTCGCCCGGGTGATCGGCGGTCCTCGAACGTGCAGCGGGCTGTCCGAACTGGGTCGCCAGCAGGCCGAGCGTCTACGTGATCGGTTATCAGTCGGCGGCGAGATCGAGGCGGACGTACTGATATGCAGCCAGTACGCACGCGCCCGCGACACGGCGGAGATCATCGCTCCGGGGCTCGGCGGGCTGGCCGTCACTGAAGATGCCGGCTTCGGTGAGCACGATCCCGGGCCCGATTGCGATGGGATGGCCTTCGACGACTACGTCGAGCGGTATGGCGCCAGCTGGTGGGAGGGAGATCCTTTCGGCACCAGCTTTCCGGGTGGTGAGACCATTGCAGCGTTCCAATTTCGTGTCGGGCAAGCGATCCGGCGCACGATCGATGCCTACGCAGACCAGACGGTTGTCATCGCGTGCCACGGTGGTGTCGTCGACGCCGCGCTGCGGTTGGCGTTGAAGTCGCCGGGCACCGGGGCGTTCGAGATTCGCACCCTCAACACGTCCATCACCGAGATCCACCTGGTCAAGGACAATCTGTGGCGGCTCATTCGCTACAACGACACCGGACACTTGGTCGGGCTGCCGACACAGACGACACCCCTGCCAGAGGACTGAGCGCCTCCAACGACCCGGTCAGCAGATCGCGAGCGCGGATCCGATACCGGTGATCAAGTCGTCTACCTCCATCAGTGACATGCCCGCGCCGGCGGGCGTCTTTGTTGCTGAGGTGGCTAGGTGAATGCCGCTGGCGTCGTCGGGCGTGGACGGGAAGAACTGGAATTGCTCGTCGTAGGCCTCGTAGACGTCGGCGAACGTGGAGCCGACTGAAACTCCTTCTGCAGTGCGAAGACCAGTGGCGGCCGGCGATGCGGGGATGTTGGGTTCGCGCCGGTCGCCGTATCCCGAGACGGCTGGGTCGCCGACCGACCAGCTCCAGATCGATTCGGCTCCATCCTTTCGCCAAAAGGCTATGGACAGGTCGCCCCAGCGGAGAATGCGGGACTCCTGCTCAGCGAGGCAGTCACCTGTTCCACCCGAGCCGGTGCGCGGCAAGGTGTACCAGTCGGTGTCGTTGGTGACCGGCCCCAGCTGGGTCGACACCTCGTCGAGCACATCCCCGACGGATGCTGGTCCGACGCCGAAGCCGAACACCGTTTGCGTGCTCACGTTCAGCGCAGCCGTGCCAAAGCCCGGCGTCGTCGCACCTCCCGAGCCTCCGGGATCACCTGAATCGCCTGAGCCGCCCGAACTGCCAGGGTCGGCGGCGCTGCCAGGGTCACCCGAACCGCTGTCGTCGCCGGAATCGCTCGCATCCCCGGAACCGCTGGCGTCGTCGTTGCTGCCGGCGCCGCTTCCAGTGCCGGAACCGGTCGAGCCGCCGGCGCCGCTCGCATTGCCGGTGCCTCCCGCGCTGTTCGAATCGTTCACCGAGCCAGTCGCACCCGAATTTGTCGTCTGGTTGGCCCCGGTGCCTCCGGCGGCATTCGTCGACGCCGAACCGTCCGGTGACGCGCTTATCGAGTCAGAGGTCGAATTGCCTGTCGCAGCATTCGAATCGTCCTCGTCGGGGCCGCATGCCGCCAGCATGGCCAGTGGGATCAACATCGTGAGAAGCCGCTTGCAATTCATCCCCTCAAAGCTACGGAGTCAACTGGCCTTCCGCGCCGCGCCCTTCGTAGCGCGCTTGGCCGCCTTCGTCGCGGGTTTGGCGCTGACCTTGTTCGCCGCGGCGAGCAATTCCTTCATCGCATCCTGCAGCAGGTCGGTGAGAATCCACAGGTCGGGCACCAATTCGCGACAGGCGATGAACCCGAAGTCGAGATTGCCGTTGTAGCTCTGCACGGTCATGTTCAAACCTTGGCCGTCGGTGAGAGCCGAGACCGGGTAGAAGTGCTTCAACTGCGCACCCGCCATGTACAGCGGTTCACTCGGACCCGGGACATTGGAGATCACCAGATTGAACGGTGGGTTCATCCGATCGGCGATCCGCAACCGACTGGCCATCCGCATCGCCCTGGCGGCGATCGCCGGGGGAGCGAACTGTGTGTAGTCCATCAGAGTTTCGGCGGGGATGGCGGCAAGGTTGCCCTTGGCGATGTTCATGCTCTGCTGCACACGCCTCAGACGCTTGACCGGGTCTTTCTCGTTCGTCGCCAACTCGGCCAGCAGCGCCGACACCCGGTTCTGGTAGGTATCGGTCTCGTTGCCGCTGCGCACGCTGACCGGAACCATGGCGATCAGGCTTTCTTTCGGCAGGCAGTCGTGGTGCTGCAAGTAGTTGCGCAACGCACCGGCACAGACGGCCATCACGACGTCGTTGAATGTGCAACCGAACGCTCGACGAACCGTCTTGGCGTCCTCCAGCGGAATCGTCGTGTAGGCGAAGCGGCGATGTGGTGTGATCGCCATGTTCCACGGAGTACGGGGTGCATGCGTCGGCGGAAGAGCGGGCGGTCGGTCGGTGTCGTCGCCGTACTGCGATCGCAGCCGCTGACGCATCAAGGTGCCGATCGGACCCGGCATCGGTTGGGCAACCAGATCGGCGATCGATCGCAGACCACCCGAACGTGTCGCCTTGGCAAGGTCGCGCACCGTTCGAACTCCGAGGCGAATCATCTTCTCCGGCCGCCGCAGGTACTCGCCTAGCGTGATCCGCAGCATCTCCTCGTCGCTGGGAATCTCCTCGGGCTCCCACGGAGCGGGCCCGGCCGTCGGGCGGAAGTTCGGGTCGAGATCGAGGATGGCCGAGAGCATGAGGGCCCCGGAGGCGCCGTCGATTGCGGCGTGGTGAATCTTCATCAACTGAGCAATCCGCTGGCCGTTGTCGACACCCTCGATCACGTACAACTCCCACAACGGCCGACTTCGGTCGAGCGGTCGAGCGACGATCCTACTGATCGCCTCGCCGAGCTGCTGCGGCGTTCCGGGCGGAGGCACGGCGTGATGTCGCACGTGGAAGTCGATGTCGAAGTTGGGATCCTCCAGCCAATATGGCAGATCGAGACCGAGCGGCACCTCGATCAGCCGTCGGCGAAACGGGGCGAGTAGGTCGATGCGTTCGAGGATGGTCTGCTTGGCCGCCTCCAGGCCCGCGCCGCCGGGCGCGCCAGTGGGGTCGTACACATTGAGCGAAGCGACATGGCCAAAGGCGCTCCCCGTCTCCATGTTCAAGAAGCTGGCATCGATACCATTCAATTGGCGCATGGTTTCACTGTAAGCCGCGTCCACAGCGTGCTAGTACTGGCCTATGTCAGAGAACGATGAGAAGGGCTTGCGGGAAGTCGCCGATGGGTGTCACGCGTACCTGCAAGCCGACGGCAGTTGGGGTTGGAGCAATGCGGGACTGATCGTGGGGGATGGTGTATCGCTGCTGGTCGACACCCTCTTCGATCTGCATCTCACTCAGCGGATGCTCGATTCGATGGCCTCGATCACCCTCGCCGCGCCGATCGCCCAAGTGGTCAACACCCATGCCAACGGTGATCACTGCTTCGGGAACATTCTTGTCGACGACGCCGAGATCATCGCCACCTCCGCAACCGCACACGAGATGGCCGAAGTACCGCCGTCGTTGCTCGCCGGCCTCAACAGCGCGCCCGGCGAAGTAGGCGACATGTTCCGCAGTTTCTTCGGAGCGTTCGATTTCGAAGGCATCGAGCTGCGTCTGCCGGACCGTACCTTCGATGGCCGTATCGATCTCGACGTCGGTGGACGAGTCGTGGAGTTGATCGAAGTCGGCCCGGCGCACACCAACGGCGACACACTGGCCTACGTGCCTGACGCCAGGACGATCTACACCGGCGACATCCTGTTCATCGGCGGCACCCCGATCGTGTGGGCCGGACCGTTGAGCAATTGGATCGCGGCGTGCGATCTGATGCTGGGGATGGATCTCGAT
>JANOJI010000125.1:0-14737 GCA_031408175.1 Ilumatobacteraceae bacterium | reverse complement strand
GTCGCCGTAGCGATGGTGAAGTCGAGTCCGCGATCGCGCAGGAGTTCGGCGAGGCGGGTTGCGCTACCGATGCCATCGGCAGCGACCACGACGCGGTACTTGTCGGCGAGCATCTCGCTCAGGCGCTTCGCCAGACCCTCGCCGTCGCCGACCACTGGCCCCCACCCGGTCGCCCGCACCATCGACGCGTCGGGGTGTTCTGGAGTGGAGCTCAGCGTCCACATCGACTGGGCAATGCCCAACAACCGGTCGGTGTCGGCATGCAGACGGGGAAACGTGCGGTCGGCGTCGCGGGCCCAGGTCGAGGCGAGCGTTCGAGCCAGGTCGTCTTCCTCGGCGAGCAGGTCGTTGGCCCTGTCGCGCATGCGTCGTGGTTCGAGCAGGGCGACCTTGCCGGACGCCGGCAGCAGGTCGGTGATCAGTGTGTCGCCGTCGACCAGCCACGGCAGCCAACTCTCCATGCCGTCGAAGACCGTGCCTTCGGCCAGGCGTTCCCACTGCTCGCGCCCCCACGGCTCCTCGGCCACCAACGCTGCGGCACGGGCGCGCACTGCGTCGCTGGGCAGCAACTCGCGGGCGGGGAAGATGCGCACTTCGGTGAGATCGTCGGTGCTGCGCTGGTCGTTGACGGTGAACCCGGTCAGGCGATCGACCTCGTCACCCCACAGGTCGATGCGGATCGGCGAGTCTGCGGTCGAGGGGAACACGTCGATGATCGCTCCACGGCGGGCCACCTCTCCGCGGTGCTCGACCAGATCTTCGCGGCGGTAGCCGAAGCCGATCAGGGTGTCGAGCAGCGCATCGGGATCGATCACGTCGTTCGGGCGGATGTGGATGGGCTCGACGTTGATGGCCTCCGGGCTCAACCGCTGCAGCAACGCACGAACCCCGGCAACGATGATGCGGGGCATCGGAGTGTTTGACGCGCCTCCGGGTGGGACGGAAACACTCGGTGCATTGCGCAGGCGCCAGAGCACATCCATGCGCCGACCCATGGTCTCGACGCTGGGGCTGATGCGCTCGAACGGCAGGGTTTCCCACGCAGGGAACAGCACGACCGAATCCGGCGGCATGAACTGGCAGAGGTCGTCGTACAGCTGCCCGGCGTCGGTCCCGGTTGGTGTCGCGACCAACAGCGGGTGGCGATCGCCGAGCTGAGCGAGCGCGGCAACCGTGACGGCGCGCGCCGATTCGGGCACGGCAACGAGCGCCGCGGGATTCCCGAAGGCCTGGGTCAGCCCGGTGTCATCACGAAGTAGGCGAGGAAGCGATGCGAGCGACATCTCGCCGTTGAGGGTAGCGGTGCCCGTGAGCGCCTCTGGTGCGCCATCCGACACCCTCATCCCCTCAGGTGTTCAGGTGTTCATGTGTTCAGGTGTTCAGGTGTTCACGCGCTCACACGCCGTTGAACTGACGCATTGCCACATCAGCGCCCTCGGCCAGCAACACCTCGACGGCATCAGCGGCGCAGACAATCGCAACATCCAGCAGCTCGCGTTCTGCCTTCGGTAGCCGCGACAGCACGTGATCGGCACCGCGTTCCTTCGACGGTGGTTTGCCGATCCCGATCCGTACGCGCGTGTAGTCCTGAGTCTTCAGGTGCTGGGTGATGCTGCGTAGACCGTTGTTGCCGGCCAAACCTCCACCAACCTTGACGCGAACCACGCCGGGCGGCAGGTCGAGTTCGTCATGGACGACGATCAGCTGAGCGGGATCGGAGAGCTTGTACCGACGCATCAAGGCTCCGACGGCCTGACCACTCTCGTTCATGTAGGTCGTCGGAAACGCCAGGATGACGCGTCGACCCGAGATCTTGGCATCTGCCACGAGAGCCCTGTTTCGGCCGGCCTTGAGCTTTTCGCCGGTTCGTTCGACCAGCAGTCCCACGGCCTCCGCACCGACGTTGTGGCGCGTGTGGGCGTACTCCTTGCCGGGGTTTCCCAACCCGACGACCAGCGCGTCGATCACGCCAGGTCAGGTCACTCTGGGCTGGCAGCGGCAGAGTCGCCGTCGGCGGCGGCCGGGGCTGCGCCTTCCCCGCCCTCGCCTTCGCCTTCTTCAGCCTCGGCTACCGGCTCTTCGACCTCGGCAGCAGTGGTCAACACGGTCACGACCGGCATATCGGGATCGCCGAGCGCTGTGACACCCTTGGGCATCGGGATGTCGGACAGGCGAATGACCGTGTCGGGCTGCATCTCGGTGATGTCGATGACGAACTCGTTGGGCATGTCGGTCGGTGTGCAGCTCACTTCCAGCGAGTCGACGGCGGCGTCGACGAGACCACCAGCAACCGAGACGGCCTTGGACTCGCCCTCGAGCCGCACGGCGATGTGCACCGTGATTTCCTCGTTCATGTTGACCTGCAGGAAGTCGATGTGGTTCACGGTGCGCCGGATGGGGTGGCGCTGCATCTCTTTGACGACGGCCGGATAGCTGGTGCCGCCGACCTGCAACGCCAGCACCGTATTGGCGCCGGCGGGGCCGCTGAGTGCCAAGCGGAACTCACGGCGCTCGACCGTGACGCTGATCGGATCCATACCGCGGCCATACAGCACACCGGGAATGTGGCCCTCCGCCCGGAGGCGACGAGCTGTCGGTGACCCCGAACCGGTGCGGGGCGTAGCGGTGAGTGTGGTTTGCGACATGACAGGGCCTCGGTAACTTCGGGTGAACTCAGCGTTCCAGAGCCTTCCAGAACGGTTGGCAAGCCTAGCGCCGAGGGTTCTCGTGACCAACGAGTCGGGAAACTGGCTCCGGGGTTTCCGGAGGGTTCGGGAGGTTTCCGGGGCTCAGCCCTGGTTCTCGCCGCCGAAGATCTCGCTGACACTTGTGTCGTCGAACACCGCGTTGAGAGCGGCGCCGATCAGTGGGGCGATCGACAGCACCTCGATCTTGTCGATCTGCTTCTCGGGTGGCAGCGGCAAGGTGTTGGTGAGCACCACCCGGCTGATCGGGGCATTCTTCAACCTGTCGATCGCCGGCCCGCTGAGCACACCGTGGGTGGCCATGGCCCATACCTCGGTGGCGCCACGCTGCAACAAGATGTCGGCGGCGGTGGTGATGGTGCCGCCGCTGTCGATCATGTCGTCGGTGAGGATGCACAAACGCCCTTCGACGTCACCGATCACTTCTTTGGCCTCGGCCTGGTTGACACTGCCTTTCGGACGACGCTTGTAGATGAACGCCAGGTCGGCCCCGAGGTCGCCGAGGTGCTCGGCCATTCGTGCCGCGACCTTGATTCGCCCGGCGTCGGGCGAGACGATCACCGGCTCGTGCGCATGCTGACGGATGTAGTGCTCGAGCACGGGGGTCGCGGTGAGGTGGTCGACCGGACCCTCGAAGAAGCCCTGGATCTGGCCGCTGTGCAGGTCGATCGAGACCATCCGCTTGGCACCCGCTGCCTTGAACAGATCGGCGACGAGTCGAGCCGTGATCGGCTCGCGACCCTCCGCCTTGTGATCTTGGCGGGCGTATCCAAAGAATGGGCACACCGCGGTGATCCGCTTGGCGGAGGCCCGGTAGGCGGTGTCGATCATGATCAGCTGTTCCATGATCGAGTCGTTGATGCTGTGATCGTCGATGCCGCAGTGGGTCTGCATGATGAAGACGTCGCTGCCGCGGATGCTCTCGGTGAATCTCGGGCGGATCTCGCCGTTGGCAAACTGCACCAGGTTGGGATCGCCGAGTTCGACACCGATGTTCTTCGCCACCTCTTCAGCGAGCGCTGGGTGGGTGCGCCCAGAGAAGAGCGACATGCGCTTGGTGGTGAATTTTTCCATTGTGATGGCTCCGCGGTGCTTAGTCGGCAGGTGCAGTGTAGAACGCTCCCGTCGACGCCGAAGAAGGCACAGACGTTCCAGGAGCCAGATGGGCGTAAGGACCCACGTGGGCGTCGTCGCCGATCTCGCTGTCGCGGCCCACTGTGTTCTCGACAATCGCCCGCGATCCGACGACGCAATCGACCAGCCGGGTGTCGGGGCCGATCTCACTGCCGTCGCCGATCACGGTGTTGCCCTGCAGGATGGTGCCGGGGTACAGCGTCACGTCTCGGCCAAGCTGCACGGTGGCATCGATGAACGTCTGGCGCGGGTCGAGCATGGTGACGCCGTTCAACAACCAGTTGCGGTTGGTGCGGTGGCGGAGCTCGCGTTCGGCGAGCGCCAACTGCCAGCGGTCGTTGACGCCGCGGGTCTCGGCCTCGGGGGCCTGCACGGTACCGATCTGGTGGCCCATTCCGGCCAAGACCTCGACGACATCGGTGAGGTAGTACTCGCCCTGTGTGTTGTCCGGGCTGAGCCTGCGCAGCGCAGGGCCCAGCAGGTCCCGTCGAAACGCACACATGCTGGTCCACACTTCGCGAATCGCGAGCGTCTCCAGGCTGGCATCGCGCTGCTCGACGACCTGCAAGAGGCGCCCGTCGCCGTGCTTGGAAGGGGCGCGCAGCACGCGTCCGTATCCGGTGGGATCCTCGAGCACCGACGTGATTGCCGTTGCCGCATTGCCGCTGGTGAGATGGGTGGCAACCAGCTGCCGCAACGTGTCTGCGCGCAACAGCGGGGTGTCGCCCGGCAACACGATGATGGTGGAGTCGTCGTCGAGGTCGTCGCCCGGTATGGCAGTCATTCCCACCATGGCCGCATCGCCGGTGCCGCGCTGCACGGTTTGCTCGACGAATGTGACGTGCGCCCACCCGGGGGCTTGTTCCTGTACTTTCTTGGTCACCCGCTCGGCTCCGTGACCGACGACCACGATGGTGCGATCGACGTCGACCTCGGCGAGAGCGTGGATGACGTGCATCACCATCGGGCGACCACAGATCTGATGCAGCGGTTTCGGGCGAGCGGATCGCATTCGCGAGCCCTCGCCCGCCGCCAGCACGATCGCTGAAACTGTCATGAGAACGTTCTAGCGCGTTGCGACCGTGAAGTGGTATAGGGGCAGCGGTGTAGGGGTGCAGGCCAGGCCTGCTGTGTTCCGGGGAGAGGATTCGAACCCCTATAGACGGCACCAAAAACCGATGTCCTACCATTGAACGACCCCGGAAGGTCGTGGCCAGAGGCTAGCGGCGCGGCACAGTTGCTACCACGGAGTTGCTGGTGTTACTGACTCACGTCCGACCGGCAATGTCGATGGCTCGCTCGAATGTGCCGGTGTAGCCGAACAGCTTCATCGCCCGCGGTGTGATCCGTGGAGCGATGTTGGCCAAGACGACGAGCGGACGAATGGGCGGCGTGTTGACCAGTACCTCGCTGCGGTTCTTGTGGATGCACTTGATCACGACCTCGGCTACCTTCTCCGGAGTCGAGCGGCCGGCAATCTTCGGCGCCCCGGCGCCTTCGTCCTCCCAGCGGGCGTACATGCCGGTCTTCGTAACGAAGCCAGGGCACACCACCGAGAATCCGACGGGGTTCTTGTGGTATTCGCACCGGAGTGAATTGGTGAGCCCGACCATGCCGTGCTTGCTGGCGGCATACGCAACCGCGTAGGGCACGCCTACCTTTCCTGCTCCAGACGCGATGTTGACGATGTGACCGCGGTGTCGATCGAGCATGCCGGGGAGCACGGCTCTCGTCAACAGCATCGCCGCGACGAGATTTACTTCCAGCGTACGCACCAGGTCGTCCTCGTCCGCCTCGTGAAAGCGTGACACGGTCTCGATGCCGGCGTTGTTGATCAAGATGTCGATGGGGCCGAGTTCGGCCTGCGTGTGGTCGATCAGCGTGGCGCGGTCCCCGGCGTTGGTCACGTCGCATCGCGTCGCGATGGCTTTGACGCCGAGCGACGCCATCTCTTTGCGCACCACCTCGAGCTCTGCCTCGGACCGAGCCGCGAGTGACAGGTTCACTCCTTCTCTCACCAGCGCCCGAGCGATGTGCACGCCAATGCCCCTCGACGCTCCTGTCACGACTGCCGTGGTACCCCGCATGTCCTTCATCGTTGCCCCCTCAGAACGTGGCCCGCGTTGGCTCGAACAGTAGCCGCGTGAAATGTGCAGCGGTTCAGGAGCGCGGTCGGCGGAGCATCGTCGTCGCGGTGCCGTTGACACCCAACGGCACGAAGCCGAGCCGTGAATACAGGCGTCGTGCGTGCTCGTTGTCGTTGTCGACGCTCAGACTGAGAATTGGGTTGCGATGCGCGAGCTCTTCAATCAGCCGGGAGCCGACGCCGCGTCCGCGCCACGCGGTGACGACCGCTGTGCCCAGTTCGGGTATGTCTTCGGCAACAAACCCGTAGCCCGGACTCGCGGCAGTTGTCGTTCGGCACCATGCCGCGCCGATCCGTGCCCCGACTTCATCCACGGCGACCTGGGCGTCATCGTGTTCGCGTCCGAACCCGTTGAGGTAGTGGGCGATGTCCGGCTCGTCGAGGATCGAGCGTGGCGGTGATTCGTCGCCATCGCGAACGTGGATGGAGTGGTACAGCATGTCCCACAGGAACGGCACATCGTCTGGCCGCCACCGCCGAGTCGTGAAGTTCGTCGGCACGCGCTGAACGTTACGTGTGACGGGAGCTCTGAGATTCGACACCTAGTGTGAGGAGATGTTGCGGCCGTTCCGATTCGCGGTGCAGGGACAGCATCTCCACGACCACGACGGGCTGGTTGCTGAGGCACGCCACGTCGAAGACCTCGGCTACGACGAACTCTTCTCCTACGACCACGTTGGAGCTGTCGATCCGTTCATCCCATTGATAGTCGCTGCGGAGGCAACCACCCGGCTACGGATCGGCCCCCTGGTGCTCAACAACGAGTTCCACCAGCCGGCGTTGCTGGCCCGAACTGCGGCCACCGTCGACAGGCTGAGCGGCGGTCGTCTGGTGCTCGGTCTCGGCACCGGATACACGCAATCCGAGCACGACGCGATCGGCATGCCGCTGCTGGCACCAGGGCCACGAGTCACTCGCTTCGAAGAGTCGCTGGCAGTGCTGCGTTCGCTGCTCGATACCGGCGCCGCAGCGTTTCATGGCGCGTATCACCAGGTCGACGTCGACGACCTTGGAATCCGGCCGGCTCAGGAGCACATGCCCTTCCTGATCGGCGGACACGGAAAACGGGTCGTGAGCATTGCGGCTCGACACGCCGACATCTTCCAATTCACCGGCCTGACACACGGCGAGGGCGGCAAACCGGGTCCTGGAGGGTTCGCCATCGACGCTGTCCGCGAGCGTTCGAACTGGTTGGAAGAGGAAGCTGGCGATCGCCACGCCGACATTGAGCGGTCGGCGTTGGTACAGATCGTCCACGTCGGCACGGGTGCGGACGAACACATGGAAGCCAACGCACAACGCTTCGGCGTCAGTCGGGAGCTGATCGACGAAACGCCGTTCGTGCTGATCGGGTCGGTCGAACACATCGTCGACAAGCTCGAACGGCTGCGCCGTGACGTTGGTATCAGCCATGTCGTGGTGCGAGATGCGGAAGGTTTCGCGCGGGTGGTCGACGCTCTTGCTGGTCGCTGAGTGGGCAGTGGTCTGACGCATGAGTGGTGCTCGATTCGTGGCTCGATGGAACGTCGCCGATGTCGTCGGCGCGGTGGTGGTTGTCGACGTCATCCGGGCATTCACCACGGCCGCGTATGCCTTCGCCGCCGGGGCCGGTCACATCGTTCTGGTCGACTCGGTAGCCGAGGCGCTGTCGTTGAAGGCCGCCAACCCCGGCATGTTGGCGATGGGTGAGGATCACGGTCGCCGGCCGGACGGCTTCGATTTCTCCAACTCGCCGGTCGAGGTCGCCGCTGCCGAGTTGGACGGTCGTGTACTTGTGCAGCGGACGTCGGCCGGTACGAGGGCTGTGGTTGCGGCTCGATCGGCGACCCGATTGTGGTGCGCCAGCCTGGTCTGCGCTTCGGCCACAGCCGCGGTGGTCCGAGCAAGCGGCCTCGGCGATACGACATTTGTGATCAGTGGGAACTTCGAGGACGATCCCGACATGAACGGAGCCGACGATCTCGCCACAGCCCAGCTGATCGATCGCGCTCGCCTGGGCGACGCCATCGACGCTGACGGCACGAGCCAGTTCGTCGCAGGTTCGGAGGAGGCGATGCGAACGTTGACCCTTGGTCACGGACACGTCGACCCCGATGACATCGCCTATGCCACCCGCGTTGATGCCTTCGACTTCGCCATGGAAGTTCATCGCATCGGTGACCGACTTCGCCTTGACAGGACGTGTCCCTAAGTACTGCGGGCCGGCGCTCATCCGGCACGAGCCGAGGGAGGGCCGGTGGTCATGATCGAACCATCGGGGAAGGTGACGGTCAGGTTGCGGCGTGCGTCAAGGGCCAGGTTCCAACCGCCCTCGTGAACGAGATGGTGGTGTTTGTGGCACACGGGCAACAGATTGTCGATGTCGGTTTTCCCGAGATTTCGAAACCATGTGAGGTGGTGGATCTGGCAGTTGTCGAAGGCCACGCGACAGCCAGGCAAGGCGCAACATCGATATATCGCCCTCAATGCCCTGCGTTGTTCGCGGTTAGCCACTCGAGAGTCGCGTCCGAGATAGAGCGATACGCCGTCGGCGCCGACGATGATCGGCGTGACGTCGGCCAGGCATGCCCATCGGCGAAGTGTTTCGACCGGGAGGTCGATCGGCAGGCCGCAATCGATGACCGACTTCGGATGTTCGCCACTGAGCAGTGTGTCGACGTCGATGAGTACCGACATGTCGATGCGACCTGACGAGGCGGCGCCCCGCCCTCTGGTCAATGCATCGAGTGCGAGCGCGCGTAAGTGGTGCTGTTTCAGCAACGGATCGGTCGGGCAGGTATCGGGTAAACGGTCGTGGAAGAGCGCTTCGACGGTGTTGCGCAGACGGCCTGCGAGCATGACCCCGGTTTCCGGGTCGAACTCGCCGCGCAGACACCACATGCCCGTGTCGCGATCGACCCAGGTACGCAGGCTGGTGTTGCGGCGTTGTTGTTGCAGCCGGTCGACGCCTTCGTCGGTGTGGATGCGACGAACCTCGGCACGCACGGTGCGGGCGAACTCGTCTCGTGGCATCTGCGACGCGGCCAGCGCTAACACGTCGCCCCGTGCAGCGAGTCGATCCCGCTGGTCAGGTGTGAGTTGGCGCATGGCCCGAGTGACCGCATCGACATGGGCTCCCGAGGCGTCTCCCTGCTGCAGCACTGCGGCCATCTGTGGGATCGCTGCGGTGGTCTGGGCGCGGTCGAAACCTTTCGAGGCTTCGGCGAGCGATACCCGTCCTGCCTCGGCAGCGACGTTTTCTGGAAACATCGAGGGCGACGCTGCGCCGAGTTCGGTCAGTCGTCTCGCGGCCGCGATTTCGATCGAGTCGAGCCAGCCGCGCACCCGGCGCACATCTGTCAAAGCGCCGGCAACGGCTCGCTGGTCGGCGGCGGCCCAGTCAACCGCAGCAATCGTTTCGACCAGCTCAACCACCGACACCACTCACCCCTCTCCAACCGTAGATAGCACTCGATTCGGGCGGGGAAGTCGCTACCGAGAACACTACAGAAGGGGTGTTGCACGGTTTTGTCGTCGGCAGTGACACCCTCGCAAGCCGTCGGTCGGTACGGTGTGCGATCGAATCGAAAGTGAGCGGCTGAGGCATGACAACGGGGGAAGACGGCTCCACCGCAGGAGGACCGCCGCGCGGCACGGTTGTGCGTCCGCCCGGAAGCCTCAGGGCCTTCTCCGTCTCCGCGACCGCCACCATCGCTGTCGGCTTGATTCTGACCGCAACGACGGTCGGCCTCGTGTTCGCCTACGCCTATCGAATATCTGTGATCCACGACATCGACGTTCAGCAGGCAACACCGACCCAGATACGCAATGCCGATCGTTACGTCACGTGGCTCTATTACGCAACGCTGGCGATGTCGGTGGCGTGGATCGTGGCAGCGTTGATGACGAGCAAGAGGACCATGCGAATGCTCGGAATCGAAGGTGGCGACGCCCGGGATCAGCGACGTCGATACGGCGAGGTGTTGCAGGGCCAACCCGACTGGAAGCTGTACGGCTGGTGGCAGAAATCGATCCAGGTCTACTTTCTGATCACAGTGCTACTTCGGCTCGTGATTCCCACGACGAACACCGGCACCCTTGCGTACGTGGAGAGTGTCAGTCGGCGCGGTCTGATTCTCAACATCATCGACGTGGTGCTGCTGGTGGCCATCACGGTGCTCGGCTGGCGAGCAAAGGTGGCCGTCGAGTCGACCGCCGCGTGAGTGCCGACAACTATCCGATCACGCCGACTGTGGCGTACACGACCACGAGGCCGAGGACGACCAGGAACGCGGTCCGGGCCTTTCGACCGAGTTGCCAACCGTCAGTCTGGGCCGCGATCGTGTACCGCGTTGCGGTGACGATCGTGCCGTAGACGGCGAGCATCGCCAAGAACCCCGCGGCGGCGCGCAGCGAGTACCCGAATGAACCGACCAGTTCTGTGGCAACGAACAGCAGTGGACCGGCCGCCGCGACCACGCAGATCACGCGCACGAATCGTCGCCATTCGACCCGGGTGAGTGCGAGGCCTCCGCCCACGACCGTCGGCAGCATGATGGCTCCGGCGCCGACGAACAGCGGGAGCAACCCGATCGCCCCGATCGCCCGAGCGACTGTCAGCGTCCAGCGCCGCCTCGTTCGCCGGCGCGCAACGGCAGCGATGGATTGGGCGAATCCGAAAGTGGTGAAGCCGACGACGATGAAAATGGTGCCGCCCCATGTGAACTCGGGGTCCTCGGCGATCAGCCTCATCCAGGCACGGGCGACGACGCCCAGGGCGAATCCGCCGAACAATCCGGCGGCCAGAGTCGGCATCGTTCGCCAACGCGTGTGCTGGGTTTCGAGAGTCATCGGTACGGCGAGGTCTGTCATCGTGCTGCTCCGGATCCACAGGGCGGATGGTTCTGACTCGTACAGACGCAGACCAACTCGAAAGAGGTGACACGACCACGACCCGAATCCGGCGAGACTGGGACCTTGGAGCGACTCCCCGAGATGATGCACTCGCCACGACTCACGCTGCGGCGCTGGACCCTGGCCGATGTTCCGCAGCTCGCAGCGGCGGTCACGGCCAGCATCGAGCATCTTCGACCGTGGATGCCGTGGATCGCCTTTGAGCCACTCACCGATTCAGGTCGCGTCGCTCTGATCGAGCAGTCGGAGGCCGAGTGGGAGCGAGGCGGCGACGTGGTGGTAGGTGTCTTCCTGGGCAACACTCTCATCGGTTCGTCCGGGCTGCATCGCCGGCGCGGGCCAGGCGTTCTGGAGGTCGGCTATTGGGTGCACGTCGATCACGTGCGGAAGGGCTACGCAACGGAGGTCGCGTCGACATTGACCACTGCTGCATTCACTGTCGCGGGGATCGATCGGGTCGAGATCCATCTCGACAAGGCCAACGTTGCCAGCGGCGGCGTGCCGCGCAGTTTGGGTTTCGCGCTCGTCGGCGAGACGCCCGACGCGGTTACATCACCGGGGGAAGTCGGAATCGACTGCAAGTGGATGATCGAGCGGCAGGACTGGCTTGCGAGGCCGTCGCTCGTCTAGATGGGCAGCAACTGCAAGATGTCGAGCTTCAAGTACACGCCGCCCGATGGCGTGATGCTGCCGGTGCCCTGCATCGGCTCCCACTTGAGGTTGAGGTTGCCCTCCGCTGTCACGCTGACGCCGCGCAGCGGTCGAAGCCCGAACGTGACGTGGTTCTCGTCGCCGATCTGCAGACCGGCGGTCTTCGACCAGTCGATAGTCGCCTTGGTGCTCCAGTCGACGAACCAGTTCGGCCAGGACTGCACCTCGCGATGCAATACTTCGATGCCGCCCGTCCCGAACAGCTTCCCAACCGGATTGAGGAACCTGAACTGCGTGTTTGGTGTCGAGTGAACCGAGAACTTGCTGAGGTCAAGACTGAGTTGCTGCAACGTGGTTTCCTGCCAGTCGATCCGTAGCGACCATGGCACGGTGAGGTCGAGCGGTCTCATTCGCAACGTCGTCGGAACGCCCGGAGTGCTCGACGAGGACGGCGCCGAACCTCCCTCGAGCACGGCCCACGTGGCGTCGCCGACGATTCCGTCTTGAGGCAGGCCGTTCTGGCCTTGTAAGTAGATCACCGATGCTTCGGTGATCGGCCCGAACTGGCCATCGACCCGGCTCAGTTGAATGCCGGCATCGCGCAGAGCGACTTCGAGAAGTTCCTGCAGGTGGCGAACAGCACTGTCGTCGGTGCTGTCGCGGCGGAGTTCTGGATTGGACATGGTTTCTCCTTCCTCAGACGTACGCCGCGTCGGTGCCGTCGTCGCCGTAGGTGATGCCCGGGTCGACGCCGTCAACGGTGCCGGGGATCTCGGCCGACTCGCTGAGGTACGCCACCCACTCCTGGTCGAGATCCAGCGATCCGTATGGTGTCAGCTCGACCTCGAGCTGTGCATTGAGCTCTATTTCGTCAGCCATCGTTCCTCCTTGGCTCACGGGCCACGGTACGGACTTGATCGCCGCTCGGCCAGTGGACGCGGGCGGGCAATCGGGACGGCGCCGCGGCCTCTTCGGGCAATGACGCGTTGGGTCCGACGTCGCGGGCCGGTAGCGTCTCACGAGCTATGGGTTCGCTGATCAAGAAACGCCGCAAGAGAATGCGCAAGAAGAAGCACAAGAAGATGCTTCGTCGTACCCGTCACCAGCGCCAACGCGGTAAGTGACCCACCCAGTCTCGTCGAACGGCCGCCCGCAGACCGCAGGCGGCCGTTTGCGCGTCTAGCGACAAGTAGTCGTGCGAACCACGACGGCATCGGGTAGTGCCGCTTCGAGATCGTGATGGCCGCGAAGGAACCATGTCGCGCCGCTACCGGCCAACGTCGGAGCGCTCTCGGCTGCTTCGCGGATTCGATCCCGCCAGCGGGCCAGAGCCGTGAACGCGGAAACTGCGGCAGGCTCGAGGTCGTTGGCCCCGTCGCTGCGCGGCCCACCGAGGTCGTCCCACATCCGAAAGACGAAGGGTGAACTGAGCGATAGCGGAGGAATGACGAGGGTGATGTCGATCGCCTCGAACGGCAAGGGCTCGACCAGTTCACCGATGCCACGAACGCGGGCCCGGCCACCCACGAGGCAGAACGCGACGTCGGCGCCGAGTGAGGCGGCGCCCTGTACGTCTCGGTATCCCGCCCACCGCAGCACGGCGGCTGCATCCGCGGATCCGCCACCGAGCCCTCCGCCGTGGGGCAGCACCTTGTGGATATGGACCGCTGCCGTGCGACCGGCGTGATGCAGTGCCCTGGACACGAGGTTCGACTCATCGAGCGGCATGCCCACCGCGTATGGCCCATCGGCCGTCAGCCCGGTGGACGCTGGATCGATCGTCAGCGTGTCGTGCCAGTTGAGGGTAACCATCTCTGCGTCGATCAGGTGATAGCCGTCCTCGCGGACCCCTGTGATGCGCAGGCTCAAGGTGAGCTTGGCCGGGGCTTTGAGAATCACCGCGCTCACGTCGCAGCCAACCAGGCGCTGGTCAGCGCGCCCCACTCGCCGACGTCGAGCTCTTCTGGTCGGCGCCGTGCATCGATGCCGGCCTTGTCGAACACGTCGGCCGCGACGAGCACGGCCAATGAGCGACGCAACATCTTGCGTCGTTGACCGAACGCGGTACGGACCAACTGAAACATCGGTTCCGGGGCGACGTCGACGGCGGGTGCCGTCCTGCGGCGAATGTCGGCAAGGGCTGATTCAACGTTCGGTCGTGGCACGAACACGCTGGCCGGAACCGTGCCGGCAATGCGTGCCGTCGCCCAGTAGGCCACCTTGACGCTGACGGCGCCGTAGGCCTCGGTGCCAGCCGACGCGCACAGTCGCTCGGCGACTTCACGTTGCACCATCACCAGCATTCGGTCGACGGCCGGCACGAAATCGAGCAGGTCACACACCAGCGGCGTCGCCACGTTGTAGGGGAGATTGGCAACCAGCACCCATCGTTGTGCAGCGGCCAATGTCGCCTTCCAATCCAGTCGCAACGCGTCGGCCTCGACGACCGTCACATTCGGAAGATCGGCAACGACGCTGCGCAGCACGCTCGTGACTCCATGGTCGACCTCGATCGCGGTGATGGACGCTCCGGTCTCGGCCAACGCCATGGTCAGCGAGCCGAGCCCTGCTCCGATCTCGACGACATGATCCTCAGGTCCGATCTCGGCGAGGCGAGCGATCCTGCGGACAGTGTTTGCATCGACGACGAAGTTCTGCCCGAGGTCGCGCCGTGGGGCAAGGCCGTGTTCGCTGAGCAGTGCCCCGATGTCGTGGCGTGAATGCACGCCTACCAGCTGATGCGCACCGGCACGGGCGCGTCGGCGAGATCGCTGATCAGTGTGAACACCTCGGTGTGCAACACGATGTCGACGCCAGCTGGCAGCGGGGTACTGATGCTGTTGACGCATGTCGTGACTTGGCCGTTGTCGGTATTGGTCACCGTCAACGTCACCCCCCAAGGGGCCAACGCGGTCGAACACGGCCGCTTCGTGGCGTCGGCATAGCGACGGAAGCTGGCTTTACCCGTGGCCTCGGTGGCGGACGGTCCAGGCGGAATGATGATGTCGACGACGGCGGGATCGGCGCCCGACACCGGTCCGTTGAGAAAGATCGGCGGGTTCGGCGTGTAGGCCGATGTTGTCGGCGCCTCGTTGGCGCCCACCTGGGGTACCCCGGCAGCGCCCAGCGAAGGCGCAGCTGAGTCGGGGTCGTTTCGGTTGATCATCCACAATGCCGGGAGCGCTGCCACTGTGAAGATGGAGGCAAG
>JANOJI010000064.1:0-4127 GCA_031408175.1 Ilumatobacteraceae bacterium | reverse complement strand
TGATGACTGGCGCCCCGATGCGGGGCCGGAGTCGTCAAACGCCTCGGCAGCAGCGTCGGGTGCCCGATATGGATCGGGTCCGCAAGGCGGCTCTTGAGGATGTGTCACACCGTCAGCCGAAGGGGACCGCGCTGACTACGTCGTCCGATCAGTCGTCGCGGATACGTGCCGCGTTGCCGTGTGCGGCGAAACCCTCGTGCTTGCTCATTGCCACAATGGTCGGCGTCATCCTGCGCCGGGCCGTCGCATCCGCACGAGCCACGGCGGTTCGCTTCAAGAACGCCTCCGCAGTGATCCCACTCGACACATGCGCGAACCCGCCCGTCGGAAGGCTGGCCGGGCAACCGATGACGTAGTTGCCGGCCGCGAACAAGGTGTGCTGGCCGATCAGGATCTCGCCGGCATTGACCAGGCGGTCGACCAGTTCAGTTTCTGCCGTGGCGGTGACGACGACCTGCAAGTGCTCGGGTGCCCAACGGTTGGCGACGTCGGCGGCCTCACCCAGGTCGGCGACCAGCACGCAGCCGCCGTTGATGCCGAGTGCTGAACGCGCTGCCTCACCGCGTTCTGCCGGTAGGTCGGCGATCTGCTGCTGCAGTTCGCGGTCGACATTGGAGAGCAGCTTGTTGGACGTTGTGACAAGCACGACGGCCGAGTCCATGCCGTGCTCGGCCTCGTTCAACAGATCAGCCGCAAGGTATCGAGGGTCGGCGGAATCATCGGCGATCACCATGCTCTCCGTCGGCCCGAGGATCATCATCGTCGCCACGCCGTACCGCTGCATCTCGACCTGGGCACACGCAACAGGCGAGCTTCCCGGACCGACGATCTTGCGAACCTGAGGGATCGACTCGGTGCCGAACCCGAGTGCCGCAATGCCTGCCGGGCCGTTGACTCGAAACACGTTGTCGATGCCCAGCTTGCGGCAGACGACGAGCACAGCAGGGTCGATGCGCGCCCCGCCGTCGGGCATCGGTGGTACGACAAGTGCGAGCTCAGGCACGCCGGCGACGGTGGCCGGCACTCCCAACTGATAGGCGACGCTGGGGTAGCTGGCCTTGCCACTGGGCACGAACAGACCGGCAGAGCTGATCGGTGTGACTTTCTCGCCGACCGACAGGCCAGGCTCACTCTCGAAGCTCCAGTCAGCCGAGCGGCGCATCAACTGCTCGTTGAACGAACGCAGGTGGGCGATTGCGTCGTCGATCGCCAGGTCGACTTCGATGGTTACTTCGGCGTCGGCGATCTCGTCGGTGGTTGCTCGAAGTTGGTCTGGCTGCAGCGACACGTGATCGAACTCACGCATGGCACGACACACGGCCTCGTCGCCGTTGATGCGAACGTCGTCGATGATTCGCCCGATGGCCTCCTTCAGATCGGAATCGAAGATCGCCTCCAATCCTCGTGCACACAAGGCCCGGCGCGCGTCGTCGTCCATCGCCGACCAGGTCATCGATCGCAGCACCGACATGAGCGACGAGGGTATCGGGTAGGATTCACCCACGTTCCGCCCGAAGCCGCTAGGAGCGTCTCGCCATGCCCGTCACCGTCGTCGTTGGAGCCCAATGGGGCGATGAGGGCAAAGCCAAGGTCATCGACCTGCTGGCCAGCGAACACACCCACGTCGTGCGCTATCAGGGTGGCCACAACGCCGGTCACACGGTGGTGGTGGGAACCGAGCGGTATGCGCTGCAACTGGTCCCATCCGGAGTGCTCTATCCGCACATCATCCCGGTCATCGGCAACGGCGTGGTCATCGACATGCCCACCTTGTTCAACGAGATCGACACGCTGGAGGGCCGCGGTGTCAGTTGCGTCAAGCTCAAGGTCAGCAGCCAGGCTCACCTGATCTTCCCATGGCATCAGGCCCTCGACGCGCTGTACGAAGCCGGGCGCGGCGACGATCGCATCGGCACCACCTTGAAAGGGATCGGCCCGGCGTATGCCGACAAGGCGCGCCGCGAGGGTGTTCGCGTCGGCGAAGTGCTCGACCCGGATGGCTTCGCCACTGCAGTGAAAGAGCGCGCTGTCAGCCACAACGCCGAGATCGCTGCGCTCGGTGGGAAACCGCTCGAGGTCGACGAGCTCGTCGAGCGCTTCACGACACTCGGCCGCAGGCTGGCACCGTACGTGATCGACACGGTGCAGCTACTGCACGATGCTCTCGACCGCAACGATCACCTGCTGCTCGAGGGCGCGCAGGCGACATTCCTCGACCTCGATCACGGCACCTACCCCTTTGTCACGTCGTCGAATCCGACTGCGGGCGGTGCGTGTGTCGGTACTGGCATCGGCCCGTTGTACCTCACGCGCATCGTCGGCATCACGAAGGCATACACAACGCGGGTGGGTAGCGGCCCGTTCCCCACCGAGCTGCTCGACGACACTGGCGACCGGCTTGTCGAGATCGGCCACGAGTTCGGCACGGTCACTGGGCGTCGTCGTCGCACTGGCTGGCTCGACTGCGTGATGTTGCGCAAAGCGGTCCGCATCAACTCGCTCACCGAGATCGCCCTCACCAAGCTCGATGTGCTCGACACGTTCTCCGAGATCAAGGTGTGCACCGAGTACGACGCCGACGGTGGCCCCATCTACGCGGTGCTCGACGGTTGGCTGTGCGACATCTCTGCCGTACGCAGCCGCGGCGACCTTCCTCCGAAGGCGGCCGAGTTCGTGGCCCTGGTCGAGGCCGAGGTCGGCGTGCCGGTGAGGATCGTCGGCACTGGGCCGGCCCGTGACGCCGTGCTGGAGTGGCAGTGATCGATCGGTATTCGCTGCCGGAGATGGCAGCGGTGTTTTCCGACGCCACCCGCTTCGGCCGATATGTGGAGATCGAGCTACTGGCGACCGAGGCGCAAGCCGCCCTCGGCATCGTGCCCGCAGCCGATGCCGCGACGTGCAGGGCCAAGGCGCCCGTCACCGATGCCGCCTTCGTCCAGGCGGTCAGTGATCGCGAGGCGATCACCGATCACGACGTGGCAGCGTTCGTGGACGTCGTGCAGGCTGCGATCGGCCAACCGGCCGGGACGTGGATTCACTACGGTCTGACGTCCAGCGACATCGTCGACACGGCCTGGTGTTGGGCGTTGCGCGATTCGGCCGACCTGCTGATCGAGGCATCGTCGGCGTTGCTGGCGACGGTGATCGATCTGGCGCGCGCTCATCGCGACACGGTGATGATCGGGCGAACGCACGGCATCCATGCCGAACCGACGACGTTCGGCGCCAAGGTTGCGCTGTGGGCACTGCAGGTCGATCGTGATCGTGACCGCCTGCGTGCTGCTCGCCGGGCGATCGCCGTCTGCAAACTCAGCGGCGCGGTCGGCACGTACTCCAACATCGATCCGTCGGTTGAGTCCTTCGTGGGCGAGCATCTCGGTCTCACGCCAGTGCCGGCAACACAGGTCATCGCCCGCGACCGGCACGCCGAGTACTTGTGGGCATGCGCATCGGTCGGGGCAACGATGGAGATGATCGCCGTCGAGTTGCGTCACCTACAACGAACCGAGGTCGGCGAAGTGCAGGAGGGTTTCAAGCCCGACCAAAAGGGTTCCAGTGCAATGCCCCACAAGCGCAACCCGATCAGTGCCGAGACCATCAGCGGGTTGTCGCGGGTGCTGCGAGGCAATCTGCAGGCTGGAATGCAGGACGTCGCGCTGTGGCACGAGCGCGATATCTCGCACAGTTCCGTCGAGCGAATCATTCTTCCTGATAGTTCATTGATGGCCTATTACGTGATGCATCGAATGCAGCGATTGCTCGCTGGTCTGCAGGTGTTTCCCGATCGCATGCGAACCAATCTCGATGCCAGCTTTGGTCTGGTGTTCAGCCAGCCGGTTTTGTTGGCGTTGGTGCAGGGCGGGCTCGGTCGCGACGATGCCTACCGTATTGTGCAAGACAATGCCGTGCGGGCATGGGGCGAGAAACGCCCGTTCCGTGACCTTCTCGATGCTGATCCCAGGGTTGTTGTGCCCTCTGAGTTGCTCGACGAGGCCTTCGATTTGAAGCGTTCGCTGCGTCACAGTACGGCGGTATTCGACGCTGTTGATGTCCTGAGGAGCTAGCCGGCGCGAGAAATGCCAGCGCGTTTGAGGACGGCTGCGTCGACGCCGATCTCACGCCACGTG
>JANOJI010000628.1:0-3229 GCA_031408175.1 Ilumatobacteraceae bacterium | reverse complement strand
GCGAAGCGACGCGAGACCTCGGCATCGTCAGGCGCAACGTTGCGCATCTGGAACCAGAAGTACCTGGTCGTGATCTCGTCGACCGGTGTCAGGAAGTTGAAGCTGTCCATCACAAAGGTGTCGGGGTGCCATGGCTTGTTTTCGCCGCCAGCGCCGGCGGGTGATACATAGGCCTTGATCAGGGCATTGCTGGGATAGCGCACCTCGTAATGCTGCTTGCGATCGCAGTTCCCTGCGAACTGGAGGTATGGGGCGTAGAAGGGAGCGGGCGCGGTGTCGAACATCCAACGCCAGGTGGTCACGCCAGCTTCGGTGATCGTCATCTGCAGTGATGTTTCGTCGGACCCATCTCCAGCGAATGAGCCAGGGTGGACCCAGGCCACATGTGACGGATCGAGGAGGTTGTCGGTGATGAGCAGGTAGTTGCACGTAACGACCATGTCGTCGCCTTCGGTGGTACCCCACACCGGGTCACCCCAATGCTCCGCCTCGAAGATGTCGGCAGGGTCGGCGAGGGGCGGGTCGCCCATCCAGATCCACAGCAGCCCGTAGCGAGGCACGATCGGGTACGACTGCACTCGTGCGCCGAGCGGTGGACGATCACTGCCTGGGGCCCGCACGCACGTGCCGGCGCAATCGAAGACCAGCCCGTGGTAGCCACACTCGACGTTGTCGCCCTGAACGCGGCCCAGCGACAACGGCACTTTCCGATGCGGACAGGCATCGGCGAGTGCGCCATAGGTACCGCTGGCACCGCGATAGATCGCCACGTGATCACCGAGGATGGTGGTCGCATGGGGCGAGTTGCCTACCTCGCGCTCCCACGCCGCGGCGTACCAGGCATTGCGAAGAAACATCGGCGGGATGGTAGTTGCGCAACCGGTTCCGGAGAGATTCGGTGATGCTGATGGGCTGGCCGAGCGGGTCGGTTCCGGCAGGAGCGAGATGTAGGCTCAATTCCATGGCCACCGCCAAGCTCACACCGCTCCAGGAACTCGAAGCACGTCGGAACGCACCGGCTGGACCAAAGCGGGTGATCTCCGAGGAGGAGAAGGCAACCCGCCGAGACCGGGTCGCCAAGGCCAAAGATGCGCTCGCCCGATCAGTTGGCGCCAAGGGCGAACAGGTCGCACCGGCACGCGCCGCGCTGAAGACCTACCTGCAACGCCTCAACGAGCCCAAGCAGCCTGACGATGCCCAGTTCGAGGTGCTCATCGAGGCACCATTCAAGGCACCGCCGAAGAAGAAGACCAACGACCGTCGTTTCTGACGAACGAGGTGAATCGGCCAGCAACAGATCGCGTTGCAGGGTGCATCGATGCCGCGTTGCGCCACGCTGAAGCAGCGGCTGTTGCGATCCTGGAGAGGCGCGACGACGAGGCGTTGTCCGACGCAGCGGCGATGGACCCATCGACCTCACTCGCTGGTGAGGTGTTGGCGGTCAAGGCCTGCTTCGACGTCGCCGGATGGACGACTCACGCCGGCTCGGCGGTGCTCGCCGATGCTCCTCCCGCCACCGCTGATGCCCCGATGGTCGGCGCGCTGCGATCTGCGGGGGCCAGCCTGCTGGCTCAGACCAACATGACTGAGTTCGCCTATGGCGCACTGGGCCTGAACAGCACCTACGGCACGCCCACCACGCCGTTGCGACCCGGGGAGCAACGCGTCAGCGGCGGCTCGACTTCGGGTGGCGCCGTCGCTGTCGCGTTGGGCCTTGCCGACATCGCCCTGGGATCAGACACGAGTGGATCGATCCGCATCCCTGCAGCCTTCTGTGGCGTCGCCGGGTTCAAGCCATCGCGGGGCCGCTACCCGTCCGGCGGGATGATCCCGCTGGCGGCAAGTTTCGACGCGCCGGGCCTCATCGCGTCCACAGCGGCACACGTGCGCCGCATCGACACCGCACTGGTCGATGGTGGCCGCGGGCCATCGTCACCTCGCTCGATGGGTGACCTCCACATGTTGATTCCGCGAGACGCGATCGACGCCGGTGACACCGATCCTGAAGTTCTGGAGCGATTCGAGCAATGGCTGCGGGTGCTCGCCGCGGCCGGAGTGAAGCTCACCGAGACCGACCTCCCGATGTTGACCGAGGCCAGCCTCGCGGCCCGCGAGGGCTCGGTGATCGCGGTCGAGGCATACGACTGGCATCGCGATCTGATCGCGGACCAGATCGATCGATACGACCCGAGAGTTGGGCCGCGCATCCAGCTCGGTGCCGGAGTGCTCGCAAGCGAGTACGTCGCTGCGCTGCGCAAGCTCGGCGACTGCAAGCGGCGGTACGACGCTGCGCTCGAGGGTGCCGATGCAATCCTGACCCCGACGGTCCCCGTACTTCCGCCTCGCGTTGCCGACGTACAGACCATGCCGGCGTATCTCACCATGAATACCGAGGTGCTCCGGTTGACCGAGATCGCCAATCGGCTCGATCTACCCAGCGTCAGTCTTCCGGGAGATCTCATCGATCGGCAGCCGATCGGGTTGATGCTGACGGGCCGGCGAGGTGGTGACGCGGCGCTGCTGGATCTCGGCGAGCTGTTGGAAGGGTGCATTGGCGCTGCCGGGCATTGACTAGCTTCGGCTCATGATCATCGTTCGCTCGCAAGAAATCGCCAATACAGCCCGCCACGTATCGGGTCCTGGTTGGGACAGCAAGCGGATGATCGTCAAGGGCGATGGCATGGGTTACTCCGTTCACGAGACGCGGATCCTGGAGGGTGCCGAGAGCCACCTCCAGTACAAGCACCACCTCGAAACCAACTACTGCGTTGCAGGTGAAGGTGAGGTCGTCGACGTTGCCACGGGGGAGACCTTCCAGATCCGCCCGGGCACGATCTACGCCCTCGATCGACACGACGAGCACATCCTGCGTGCAACCAAGGGCGACCTACATCTCGTGTGCGTGTTCAACCCTCCAGTCACAGGAACCGAGACCCACAACGCCGACGGTGGCTACGAACCCGCTGGTTGATGGCTTCAGCCGCCTGTCGAGTGTTTGGCGACACCCCGGCCGGGCGTCAGATGCTGACCAGTGTCGAGCTCTCCGGTGCGTTCTCGTTCTGCAGTCCGCTCAAAATCGAGTTCGCCGTCGAGCAGCTGGTGCCCGAACTAGCGCTCGCCGTCGACGGCGACCCCGCCACCGCAGTGCCGTCGGCCGCACCGATCAGCTACTCACTGTCGTGGATGTGCTGGGCGAGGTAGTGCGCATCGCCGACCTGGCGAACGAGTT
>JANOJI010000627.1:0-2428 GCA_031408175.1 Ilumatobacteraceae bacterium | reverse complement strand
GCAGCTCGGTGACGACGAGTTCCCGCCACTTCGGGCTGTGGGCCCGCCGGTGTCGTACCTGCCTGCGGCCTCGACGCCGCTGGGGGGCCGGGCCAAGGAGTTGCGTCAGGCGCGGGACGCGTTGGCGTGGAGCCGTCTGGTCGCCTCGATGAAGTGCTGGCGTCGCGGGTGCCGGCCGGGGGACCGTCGGCTGGCCCGCCTCGAACGTCGAGCTACCCGACCGCTAGTCCCGCAAGCCCGCTTTACAGCTCAGCCGGCCACGGGCTCCAGGTCGAGCGGTTGCATCGCCTGTTCCATGGTGCTGATGTTGTGCAGGTAGTCCTTTCCCTCGGCGGCGGCCAGCACTTGGCAGAACAGCTCCAGCCGGTTGCCGTCAGGGTCGAGGAAGTAGACGCTCTTGGTGACGCCGTGATCGGCGGTGAACTCGATCTCGGTCCCCCCAGCCTTCAGCTGGTGGTACAGCTCCTGCAGCTGCTCCGAGCCGCCCTCGATTTCGAAAGCGGTGTGGGCCAGCCCGGCACTGCCCAACGGCACGTCGTCAGGAACCTTGATGACGGCGAGATCGTGGTCGCGCTCTCCAAAGGAGAAAAAGGCCATCTGCATCTCCTCCAAGAAGTTGACCAATTCCATGCCGAGGACCTTGGTGTAGAACTCGATTGATCGCTGTGGGTCACGCACCCCCAGCACCACGTGTCCGACTCGGTTAATCTGGGCCATGGTTACTACCCCCTGAGTATCGGTCTGCTCGGTGCCCTTGTGGGAAGGCTCGTAGCAGCGGTTCGTCACCGGCCACCCTAGCATCAGATTGCCGCCACCAGGGCGTTCTCAGTGGCCCCACCGCTGGGCACTATCACGCCCATTTGTCATCGATAACCTGACAGACCCTCGATGCAAGAGACACCGAGTTCTTCGACACGATTGTGGGCCGAGGACGGGGCGGCGATGTCAGCCAGCGGGGCGGACAGGCCGCTTTCTCAACCAGGTAAACGATTGCCTGCTCGCGCTGGCGAGCCTGGCCAACGCCAAAGGCGACCGCCAGACCGCCCTCGAGCTACTCCTCACGATGGGCTCCTGTCGCCAATCACCCCTCATCGCCTAGAAAACGGGGGGTACCATCGCCGACATGGCGCAAGTGTTGGCAACCACCGAGCTGCTGGAGAGCTGGCCAG
This sequence comes from Ilumatobacteraceae bacterium, assembly GCA_031408175.1. Lineage (GTDB taxonomy): Bacteria > Actinomycetota > Acidimicrobiia > Acidimicrobiales > Ilumatobacteraceae > JAENVT01. Next base: position 1,259 of record JANOJI010000627.1, on the reverse strand, counting down.
ACTTCCACTGTGAAGTCGATTCGCCTTGCACCACTGGTCCTCATCGCGTTGGCGATTGCCGGCTGCAGCGACGACGATTCAACGACAACTGACAGCGGATCGACCTCGTCGTCGGTCGGTGCCGTCACTTCGACGTCAACGGCATCTGCCACCACCAGCACGACCATCCCAGTCACCACCGCAGCCCCGACATCGACCAGTACGTCGACCACGCCGACCACGTCGTCGACGACAACATCGACGACCTTGGCGCCTGGCGCCGAACTGGTGTTGCGCATCAACGGCCTGGGCGACGCGGCCTTCGGTGCCGACCCGGAGGGAGTTATTGCCTACGTCTCGTCGATCATCGGCGCCTCGACTGTCGACACCGGTTGGGTCGACCCCTTGTCGGTCGGCGCCTGTCCCGGCACCGAGTTTCGACAAGTCTTCTGGGCCGATCTCGTTCTGCAGTTCAGCGACGACAGCGCCGTTACTTCGGGTCGCCGGCATTTCTTCTCGTATGTCTATGGCCCGAGCTTCGTCGAGGGGGCCATCGCCCCGGCCGGGCTGAAGACCGATGCGGGCATCGGTGTCGGTTCGACGGTTGCCGAACTCACTGGCACCTATCCGACCGCTGTCATCAACCCAAGCGACGACTTCGGCGGACCGAACTTCTTCCTCAACGAGGGTCTTGCCGGATTCCTGACGGGGATCGACCCGACCAGTACGGTGACATCCGTGCTTGGTGGACAGGGGTGCGGAGGATGAAGCGAATGTTGCCGGTGACCGAACTTGCTCGCGACGAGCGGTTCTCGCGGATGGCTATCGAAGACGCGGTGTTCGATCCCCGCAATCTTGCGCCGAGCGCGCAGCGAAACACATTGGCGCCGACGTACGAGAATGCCACCGACAATGCCCGCGGGCTGATGCACGGCATCTTCGTCGGCGAGATCCAGGCGCTCGAGGGCGCCGGACGAACGTGTTTCGATTTCGAACTCGGTGAGGGCCGCGATCAGGCACCGTTGGGGTTGAAGCTCGACATGGCCAGGCAGTGTTGGGACGAGGCCAGGCACGTCGAGATCAGCATCAAGCTCGGTGAGCACATGGGGTCGGAGATTGGCGAGTTCGCCGAGCAGACGCTGCTGTACGAGGCAGCGTGCAACCCCGATCCTGTGTTGCGGCTCACCGGTGTCAACCGGGCGCTCGAGGGCCTGGCGATCGACGTGTTCAAGACCATGCGCGACTTCGGCACGGTGCTCGCAGATCCGGTGCTCGAGTTC
>JANOJI010000566.1:0-3284 GCA_031408175.1 Ilumatobacteraceae bacterium | reverse complement strand
CCTGCCAGCACCACCTTGCTCGCCGAGATCGCCGCCGAGTTCTTTCCTGCTGGTGTCTTCAACGTTGTGTGTGGTGACCGCGATACAGGCCGGGCGATGGTGGTGCACGACATCCCCGGCATGGTCAGTGTCACCGGCTCGGTGCGCGCCGGGCAGGAAGTCGCAGCGGCAGCGTCGCAGAGCCTGAAGCGATGTCATCTCGAACTCGGTGGCAAGGCTCCCGTGGTGGTGTTCGACGATGCCGACATCGCTGCTGCTGCGGAAGGGATCGCGATCGCCGGGTACTTCAACGCCGGCCAGGATTGCACGGCTGCCACTCGTGTGCTGGCCGGGCCGGGCGTGTACGACGACTTCGTCTCGGCACTGGCCGAGCAAGCGAAGGGTACGCAGACCGGCATGCCCGACAACGAGGACGTGCTGTACGGGCCGGTCAACAATTCCAACCAGCTCGCCCACGTCGGTGGAATGGTCAGCCGGGCGCCGAGTCACGCCAACGTCGCCGCCGGCGGCAACGCGGTCGGTGGCAACGGGTTCTTCTTCGAGCCGACGGTGATCAGCGGGCTGCAGCAAGACGACGAGATGATCCAGCGCGAGATCTTCGGCCCGGTCATCACGGTGCAGAAGTTCGCCGACGAGGACGAGGCCGTCGGGTGGGCCAACGGCGTCGAGTACGGCCTGGCGTCGAGCGTGTGGACCAAGGACTTCGGCCGGGCGATGCGCATGGCCAAGCGGCTCGACTTCGGATGCGTCTGGATCAACACCCACATACCGCTGGTTGCCGAGATGCCGCATGGCGGGTTCAAGAAGTCGGGCTACGGCAAGGACCTGTCGGCCTACGCCCTCGACGACTACACCCGCATCAAGCACGTCATGGCGAACTTGGACTCCTGACTGGAGTTCTCGAACAGCGAATGTTGCCTAGCTCGCTGGCCCGCTCGATATCAGGGCAATCTGCTCGGGTGCCAGGTGAACTTTGTCGCTGGCAATACGCTGGACGACTCGAGAGCGACGAAGTACGGCAGCGACTCCGATCTGCTTCGCTCTGGCGCTCGTCCTCCGCTGTCTGTGTCAGCACATAGAACGGCAGTCGTTCAAGGAGCTGACATGGAAGTCGGCACAGCGCCAACCCCGCAGCCACCCAGGCAAACGAGGACGCTGAACAGTCAGCGCGGTTCTAGTGCGCGCCCCAGGCGAAGGTCTGTTTGACGAGGTCGAGGTAGATGAAGGTCTCGGTCGAGACCACTCCGGGCACCGAGCGGATGCGGTTGGTGATGTCCAAGAGCACTCCGTCATCTTCGACCACCACTTCGCACATCAGATCGAACGATCCGGCAGTGACGACCAGATAGTCGATGTCGACCATCGCCTGCAGCGTCTTGGCCAGGTCGTCGGTAGGCCCCTCGGTGTGCACGCCGATCATCGCCATCCGGCGAAGCCCAAGCGACAGCGGGTTGGTCACTGCGACCACCTGGATCACCCCGGCGTCGGTCATGCGTTGCACACGTTGGCGTACTGCAGCTTCCGACAATCCGACTGCGGCCCCCAGCCGGGTGTAGGGGATTCGACCGTCTGCTTGCAGTCGCTCGATGATGGCTCGGTCGGTGTCGTCGAGCTGGGTGCCGGAACGGTCCATGCCTACGGATACTGGTGGCTGCAAGCGCCTCGCGCAAGGGAATCCGTGGCGCGCACACTGGAAACATGCGCTTTCCTTGATTTCACCGCCTGCGACGTGCAACGGTGTGCAGGTGGGAGGCACAGTGCGAGGCGACAGATCACGAGTCGCCCCGCCGATGCGTTCCCGAGGTGCTCGAGCAGAATATGGTGTGTGTGTCAATCGACACAGGGGGATCATTGGTGACTGACATATCCGTGCCACCGAGTGGTGGGATGTCGGAGCGCGGTTCTGTCGAGCTGACCGACGTCACCAAACGATTCGGCACCATGGTCGCCGTCGACCGACTGAACCTGTCGGTGCTCCCCGGAGAGTTCCTGTCTCTGCTCGGCCCGTCGGGATGCGGCAAGACCACGACGTTGCGCATGCTGGCCGGTTTTGAGCAGCCCGACGAGGGTTTCATTCGCATCAGTGGCGAATACGTGCAGGGCATTCCTCCGTACAAGCGAGACGTCAACACGGTGTTCCAGGCGTACGCACTGTTCCCGCACATGACTGTCGCCGAGAACGTCGCCTATGGCTTGCGGCAAAAGGGCGGAGTGTCGAAATCCGAGATCTCGGCACGTGTCAGCGAAGCGCTCGACATGGTCAAGATGCGCAAGCTCGCCGGCCGCAGGCCGCGCCAGATGTCGGGCGGTCAACAGCAGCGCGTCGCCGTTGCACGCGCCCTGGTCAACCGACCCAGCGTGCTGCTGCTCGACGAGCCGCTCGGCGCTCTCGATCGCAAGTTGCGAGAAGAGATGCAGATCGAGTTGAAGCTGTTGCAGAGCCAGCTCGGCATCACCTTCATCTTCGTGACCCACGATCAAGAAGAGGCGATGAGCATGAGCGACCGCATTGCCATCATGCTCGAAGGCCACGTCGAACAACTCGGCGACCCGGAGACGGTCTACGAGCGACCGGCCACAGCGTTCGTTGCCGGCTTCATCGGTCGCAACAACTTCTGGCGTGGCCAAGCGACGGCCGACGGTATGGTTGCCGACGACGGCACCGTGTTCGTGGTTTCGCGTCCCGACGAGGAAGTACAGGCCGGCGGCGACGCGCTCGCTGCGGTACGGCCGGAGTGTTTCACCATCGACACCACAGACCCCGGAACCAACACCAACGTCATCGCCGGCTCGGTCGCCGGTGTGTCGCACTTCGGCGACACCTTGCAGTACGTGGTGCGTACCGCCAAGCGCGACCTCGTCGTACTGTTGCCCCGACAGCAGGCACCCAAGGTCTTGCCAGGCGATCACGTGTGGTGTCGGTGGGCGAGCGACGACGTCTATTCGTTCTCGGCCCGTCAGGCCGATCTTGTTCTTTCCGATCCAACCACAGAAACCGCCGGACTTCCGGCGTAGCAGACCCACCGACCCTTCAGGGAGAACCAATGACTACCGAATCCGTACGAATTCTGGCCCCGACTTCGTTCCACCGAAGCATGGTCAGCCGCCGCAACTTCCTCGCCTTGGGGGCGGGCATGGGCCTAGTGCTCCTCGGTTGTGGCGACGACGAGGTGACCCCGGCGGCAAACGACACCGGGACCGCCGCCCCAGGCGGCACTGCCGCACCATCCGGACCAGTCAAGGCCTCGGGCACCGTGGCGTTGTACACCTGGGGCGAGTACCAC
>JANOJI010000070.1:0-16646 GCA_031408175.1 Ilumatobacteraceae bacterium | reverse complement strand
TCGATCGGCAACGACGATCACAGGCCGGCAGGCATCGACGACGGCCTGATAAGCCAGCTTCGGATGGCGCTCGTGATCGAGCACGCTCCACGACACCATCGGGCCCGCATCGTTGAACATGAAGAAGCAGAACCCACCCGTGGGCCGGTACTTCAGCCGTCGCAAGGTCTCGATGTGGTGGCGCAGCACGGTCGCCTGGTAGCGCTGCGTCGCCTCGCGCCACCCGTTGAACGTTGGATAGTTGGCAGGCGGCACGAACTTGTCGAACGCATGCAACTGCAGTCCATGATGCTCCTGCAACCGTTCCCAATCGAGGTCGGGCCAACGGTGCGGTTCCATGAACTCGGCAGCCGCTGGCACCGCTTGGGCACCGAACTCGCTGACGAAGCGCACCATTCGCGGCATCGACGCGGCGAACCCCGCCAGGTCGCGCTCGTTGCCGTGATACCAGCCGAAGTACAGGTGACTGTCGGTGCCGTCGAGCATGGGGAGGTGCGGCAGCACGCCGCTGTGGGCGATGGTCGTACGCGTTTCGTCGGCCTGCTCGAACGCTCGCTTCACCCAGCGATCGAGCACGGTCTTGTTCCACGACGGCAGTTGCTGGCCGGCGATGTACTGGAACGCTGCCTTGCCGATCGGCGCGGTGCGATCGAGGTTGGGTGCCACCGGTTCGTTGTGCGCGCACCACACGGCAATCGACGGATGATGGCCGAGCTGGTCGACGGCTTCACGGGCCTGCCGCACGGCTTCCTTGCGAATCGAGCGGGCGTATCCCCACTGCAGCGGAAAGTCCTGCCACAACAACATGCCCAGCTCGTCGGCTGCGTCGTACAACTCGGGCCGCGAGATGTGACCATGCACCCGCAGCAGATCGAGGCCGGCTTCGCGAGCCAACTCCACGTCGCGTCGCAGCTCGGCGGGCGTCGCGTCGCCGAGCGCCATGCGGGTGGGCGCGAGGTTGGCGCCCTTCACGAACATCGGCTCGCCGTTGACGAGAAAGACCCAGTCCTGCAGCACCACTTCACGCAGACCGGTGCGAACCGTTCGTGAGTCGCTGACTACTTCGTCGAGCGAGATCTCGACCTCCACGTCGGTCAACTCCTGGTCGCCCAGCGTCCATGGCCACCACAAGCGGGGATCGTTGATGTCGATGTTCCAGTCGACCTCGTTCAGGCCGCCCGCCAACGACTGCTCGTGCTGATCCAGCAATTCGCCGTCGACGCGGGTGGAGACACGCACCGTGCGTGCCGTGTCGCTGTCGAGCCGGGCGTGAAGGCGAAGGTGGGCGCGTGTGTCGTTGACATCGCGGCACAACACGCGGCATCGGTCGATGCGCACCGGGCCGGTCGTCTCGATGCCTACCGGCCGCCACAGACCACCCGGATTCCAGGTCGGATCCATCGCATCCCAGTTCTGGAACACACCCGTGATCGTGCGTTTGGCCTTGCGATTGCGTTGCGGAGGGCAGGCCACCTCGACGGCGAGCACGTGTTCGGTGGCCAGGCGCGACAGGCTGGTGATGTCGAAGCTGTGGGGGAAGAAGTACCCCTCGGGATCGCCCAGGTAGGCGCCGTCGAGCCACACATCGGCCTGATAGAAGACGCCTTCGAGCGTCACGAAGTGGCGCTTGCCCTCCGGCGCTGCGGCCAGGTCGAACCGCTTGCGATAGATCAACGCATCGTCGTTGCCGGCGAATGGTGCCAGGTTGCGCCAGTGGCTGGGCACCGCGACCTCGGGCCAGTCGTCGTCGAAGTAGTCGAAGCCGACGGCGCTGCGCCGACGCTCGTCATCGGCGACATTGGCGCGCCACTGTCCCGACAGATCCACGAGGGCGAGGATAGGCGCGGCTCGCCCCGGACAGGCGCCGCCGAAAAGCGGTATGGTCGACCTATGGCATCACGAGCTCACACCCTCGGCGATCTGAAGGCGTCGGGATGGCAGTCGTCACCCGTGAAAGAGGAGATTCGCCGCAACGCCGTCGCCCGCATCGCTGCTGGTGAGGCTCTGTTCGAGGGCATCGTGGGCTACGAGCACACCGTCATGCCGCAGCTCGAGAATGCGCTGCTGGCTGGCCACGACGTGATCTTTCTGGGCGAACGCGGCCAGGCCAAGACACGCATCATCCGTTCGCTCACCGGCCTGCTCGACGAGTGGATGCCGATCGTGGCGGGCAGTGAGATCAACGACGATCCATATGCCCCGGTCAGCAAGCATGCGCGCGACCTGATCGACGAAATGGGTGATGCGACACCGATCGAATGGGTGCACCGAGACGATCGTTACGGCGAGAAGTTGGCCACGCCTGACACATCGATCGCCGACCTGATCGGCGAGGTCGACCCCATCAAGGTGGCCGAGGGCCGGTACCTCAGCGACGAGTTGACACTTCACTACGGGTTGGTGCCGCGAACCAACCGCGGCATCTTTGCGATCAACGAGATCCCCGACCTTGCCGAGCGCATTCAGGTCGGCCTGCTCAACGTGCTCGAGGAGCGCGACGTGCAGGTGCGTGGCTACAAGATCCGTCTGCCGCTCGACGTGTTGCTGGTGGCCAGCGCCAACCCCGAGGACTACACCAACCGCGGCCGCATCATCACCCCGTTGAAGGATCGCTTCGGCAGCCAGATCCGCACCCACTATCCGCTCGACGTCGAGACCGAGGTCGCGATCATGCGCCAAGAGGCGCGGTCGGGTTCGGTCGGAAATGTCACCGTGCATCTGCCCGACTACATGGAGCAAGTGGTGGCCACGTTCAGCCAGTTGGCTCGTGCCAGCACTCAGGTCAACCAGCGCAGCGGCGTCAGCGTGCGGCTGTCGGTCAGCAACGTCGAGGTGCTGGGCGCCAACGCGCTCCGGCGCGGCCTGCGCGCCGGCGAGCACATTGTCGTGCCGCGCATTTGCGATCTCGAGGCACTCGCCGCATCGAGTAGCGGCAAGATCGAGATCGAGTCGCTGGAGGAAGGTCGCGATGGCCTGATCCTCGACAACCTCGTGAAGGCGGCGGTGCTGACGGTCTACAAGGAGCGCATCTCACCGGATCAGGTCCGCGACGTGATCGGCGCGTTCGAAGAAGGCGTCATCGCTCATGCCGGCGAAGACATCGCATCGGTCGAGGAAGCTCGCCTTGTCGAGATGGTGCCGGCGTTGCGCGCCCCGGTGCTGGCGTTGACCGGCGGCGACGAGTCGCCTGCCGCCGTCGCTGCCGCTGTCGAGTTTGTGCTCGAAGGCCTGCACCTGTCGAAGCGGTTGAACAAGGATTCTTCAGGAACCAGCGCGACATATCGCGGCCGCAGCTAGCGCAGGGTCGCCCTGATCCAGGCGGCCACCCACCCGTCCCCATCCGTCTGTGTCAGCGCACAGAACGGCAGGGCGGTTTCAAGCGGTGAGCGCGACAAGCTCGTTGAATCGTTCGGCTGGAGTATCCCATCCGAGGGTCATCCGTGGGCGACCATTGAGCAGTCGGGCGATGTAATCGAGGTCGTCTTGGCTGTGGGTCGACAGGTCGGTGCCTTTGGGGAGGAACTGGCGAACGAGACCGTTCCAGTTCTCGTTGCTGCCACGCTGCCAGGGCGCGTGCGGATCACAGAAGTAGACGGGAACACCGGTCTCGACAGTGAAACTGGCATGGTCAGCGAGTTCGATGCCCTGGTCCCAGGTCAGCGAGCGGGCTAGCTCGACCGGCAACCGGGTGATTGTCTCGGCGATCCGGTCAGCGACATAGTCGGCGGTGCGGCTCTCGAGCTTGATCAGCATCCCCATCCGGGTCGATCGTTCGACCAGGGTGGCCACCGCGCTCGCGGATCGGGCACCGATAATCAGGTCGCCTTCCCAATGGCCTGGCACGGCGCGGTCGTCGGCCTCAGCAGGTCGTTCAGAGATGTTGACCATCCCGATGATCCGTGTCCTGGGCGACGCGCTGCGTTTCTGTGGGCGACGCTGCGCTCGTCCGGAACGCAGGCAGGCAACGAGTTCCTTGCGGAGCTCCCCGCGTGGTTGCACGAACACCGCCTGATAGATGCTCTCGTGAGACACCCACCACTGTGGCTCATCAGGATGCTCCCGGCGGAGTCGCTCAGAGATCTGTTGCGGCGACCACTTCATGGCCCGCAGCTGGGACTGGATCTCGTCCCACAACCACGGGCGTTCCTCGGTCCAACGTTGCTTCGGACGTCGAGCCAGACGGCCGGCCCGATTGTGTGCCCGATACGCCCGATACTTGCCGCGGCCACCGTTGTTGCCGATCTCGCGACCGATCGTGCCCCGATGTCTACCCAACCGGCGACCGATCTCGGAATCGCTCTCATGACGTTCGATCCCCACGAGGATCTCGTCACGTTCCTCATCCGTCAACGAACCACGACGAACCGTTCGCTCATATGCCACACCACCATGTTGTTCCTCCCACCGGCGCTCCAGGGTCGACCACGACATCCCTGTCCCCTCGGCCGCCTTCTGCCACGACAAACCCCGAGCCCGGGCTTCGAACCCCGCTACCACCATCGAGTCCGTGATCCTCAACCAACCCGCCACCTGACACCTCCATCACCAGGAACTGTCGCGCTCACCGCTTGAAACCGCCGAGTCGTTTCATGAGCTGACATGGAAGTCGAACGCGCCCTACCTGGCGCTCGGCGCTGTTCGTTGTGCGAACATTGACACGACCGTACGTCGACGCCCTAGTGCCGATCCCGGTGCGATCAGGTCTGGGAGGCCAAAGTCGCGGCCTTGATCTGGACGAAGGCGAGGCGGATGTTCGAGAGCGCGAGCGCCAACGTCGGCGCTTCCTCACCCAGCCGTTCGCCGAGGCCTTCGACGAGACAACCGACTGCGTCGATGGCCAGCGAGGCCTCGACGAGACGAGGGGGATCGGCTCCCAGATGGATCGCGGCCAACTCGTACAACCCCACGATGTGGTTGACGACGACGGTCTCGGCGGGTACCTCGGCCACCCTGGCCTTGGCATCGTTCAAGGCGTTCTGCACGTCTTCCACCACCGATTCGGTGTCTTCGCTGCTCACATGCGGTATCGTATCTGCCGACAACTCATCGCGAAGTGGGGTTGCCGCTTGCGGCACACTCCCACCCGGCCACACATGCGTCAGCTACGGTGCGTCCGGGTCACAAGCACTCGAGTGACCGTCCTGGTGGCGGCTCTCTTCGCCGTGTTAGTGGCTTTGCAGCCAAACACATCCGGAAGGGATCCACCCATTGCACAGGATTGATCAGCCATAGCACCGCCGCAGCAACCGGAGCACCGGTACAACGATCGCATCCGCGCCCGTGAGGTTCGTCTCATCGGCGCAGACGGCAGCCAACTTGGAATCAAGAATCTGCCAGATGCGCTCACCCTCGCCCGACAGCAAGACCTCGATCTCGTCGAGGTGGCGCCGATGGCGAACCCACCGGTGTGCCGGATCATGGACTACGGAAAGTTCCGCTACGAGGAAAGCCAAAAGGCCAAGGAATCGCGCAAGAAGACCATCCAGGTCTCGATCAAGGAAGTGAAGTTCCGACCCAAGATCGGCAAGGGCGATTTCGACACCAAGGTGCGCCACATGCAGGATTTCCTTGCAGATGGCCACAAGGTCAAGGTCACATTGCAGTTCAGGGGGCGAGAGATGGCCCATCCCGAACTCGGCTCGCGAATCCTCGATGCGGTGATCGAACAAGTCGGCACGCATGGCAAAGTCGAAACGATGGCTCGCTTGGAAGGTCGCAACATGACCATGGTGCTGGCCCCCGAGAAGAAGGCAGTTCCCAAGAAGCCGCACGAACCGAAAAAGGCGCCAGACGATGCTCCGGCGGCGGCGCAGCCAGAACAAGAACAACAACAACAAGAAGCACCAGCAGTACAGGCACCGGCTGAACCGGTAGCGGAAGCGGTCGTAGAAACGGCCGATCCGGCCTGATCAGACGATCACCCCAACAAGGAATCAACCATGCCAAAGATGAAGACCAGCAAGACCGCGGCCAAGCGGTTCGAGAAGACGGGCACCGGCAAGCTCCGACGCCTGCAGCAAAACCGTCAGCACATGTTCGAGAAGAAGCCGTCGACGCGTACCCGTCGCCTCGACGGGATGGTTGGTGTGCATCCTGGCGATGCGAGGAAGATCAAGCGCCTGCTCGGCGAACGCTGAATCAAAGAACGATGAGGAGAGAGTGAAATGGCTCGTGTAAAGCGCGCCGTTGGTTCGAAGAAGCACCGCAAACAGGTGCTCGAGCGAGCCAAGGGCTATTACGGCAACAAGAGTCGCTCAGTGCGGGCGGCCAACGAACAGGTCATGAAGAGTGGGCAGTACGCCTTCCGCGACCGACGTGCCAAGAAGGGCGAGTTCCGTCGTTTGTGGATTCAGCGAATCAACGCCGCGTGCCGCCTCAACGACATCAGCTACAGCCGGTTCATCGCCGGTCTCAACGCTGCGGGTATCGAGGTCGACCGCAAGGTGATGGCGGACCTCGCAGTCACCGATGCCGTGGCATTCACGGCGCTGACCGACGCCGCCAAGGCCGCTCTCTGAGCACCCCCCAAACTGGCGGTCTCACCTATTCGAGTGAGCGGGTTCAACGACTGCGGCGCCTTCTGGGGCGCCGCAGTTCTCGTTACGAGGAGCGGATGTTCGTCGTCGAAGGGCTCGGACTGCTCCGCCAGGCGATCGACGCTGGCTGGGACATCGAGGGTTGTTACGTGGCGCCCGACACCACAGTCGATCTCGATGTCGCCGTCCATGAACTGGCGCCGAATGTGATCGAGCGCGTCGCCTCGACCGAGTCACCGCAGCCGGTGCTCGCCGTGGTGGCGATGCGTTCGATCACGATGCCGAGTGATGCAACGTTCGTGCTCGTCGCCGATCGTCTCGCGGACCCTGGCAATGCAGGAACCATCATGCGCTCTGCCGAAGCCGCTGGCGCCGACGCCGTCGTGCTCACACCGGGTTCAGTGGATGCCTACAACCCCAAGGTGGTCAGGGCGAGCGCCGGATCGCTCTTCCGCATCCCGGTCGTGGAGGCAACGCTCGATTCACTCGCTGGGTTCCGTCGGCTCGGTACCTCGTCGCACCGCGGCGACGTGTACACCGATCCGGTGTACCACGGACGGGTCGCCGTCGTCGTCGGCAACGAGGCTCACGGACTCGACGACGATGCCGCCATCGACCAGTGGATCACGATCCCTCACGCCGGCCCAGCCGAAAGCCTCAACGTCGCGATGGCTGCGACCGTGCTGGTATTTGAAGTGGCCCGTCAGCGGAGCACTGTCTAAGATGGCGCAATGCTCGATCGGCGATTTCGGTGCCCCCGGGCGTTGCTCGGGGTTGCGCGCTGACTCGCTAGACGTTCTCGCCGCCTCATCGCTCGGGGGTTTCGTGCCCAATGTCGTGTGATGTCGTGAGGAGAATTCGGAGATGATCGAAGAAGTGAACCGGGCACGGGACGCGGCGCTCGGACGCGTGGCCGAGGCAACGACCGCCGACGAGGTCCGCTCGCTCGAGGCCGAGTTGTTGGGAAAACGCGGCCCATTTGCGGCATTCAAGACGGGCCTTGGTGCGTTGGCGACGGTGGAGGAGAAAAAGGCGGGCGGACAGGCAGTCAACGAGGCGACCGTCGCCGTTGCCGAGGGCCTCGACCAGCGCCGGCGTGAGCTGGCGGCCGCCGAACGAGAGGTGCAACTGGCCGCTGAGCGGCTCGACCTCACCGAGGTGATGTCGCGGCCGCGTCGAGGCCACGCTCATGTGGTGACACAGGCATGGGAGCGATTGGAGGACGTCTTCATCGGGCTCGGCTTCCAGATCGCAGAGGGGCCCGACGTCGAGACCGACTGGTACAACTTCGAGGCGCTCAACCTGCCACCCGACCATCCGGCGCGCAGCATGCACGACACCTTCTACGTCGAGCACGGCGAACCCGGATCAACGGTGCTGCGCACCCACACGTCACCCGTGCAGATCCGTGTGATGCAGACGCTTCCGCCGCCGATCTACATGATCATGCCCGGTCGGGTGTTCCGCAACGAGACGACCGATGCCACCCACCTTGCCGTCTTTCATCAGCTCGAGGGATTGGTGATCGATCGAGGTATCACCCTTGCCGATCTGGCCGGCACGATCGATTCGTTCACCAAGGCGTTCTTCGGTGCCGACTTTGGTTCTCGCCTGAGACCGAGTTACTTCCCCTTCACCGAGCCATCAGCCGAGTTCGACATCCAGACTCCATCGGGCCAATGGCTGGAGCTCGGAGGCTGCGGAATGGTCCACCCCAACGTGTTGCGGGCCGGAGGCCTAGACCCGGAGGAGTGGAGCGGCTTCGCGTTCGGTTTCGGCATCGACCGCATGGCCAAGGAGCGTCACGCAATCGGCGACTTGCGCGAGATGTACAGCAACGACCTTCGCTTCGTGGAGCAGTTCTGATGGGGGCCCTCCAATGAAGGTAGTTCACTCCTGGCTCAACGAACTCGCTCCGCTCGGTGACGACATCGACAAGCTTGCCGAGACGATGACCGACCTCGGTTTGGCGGTCGAAGAAATCGTGCACGTCGGCGCCACCGTCGACGGCGTCATCACGGCGCGCGTGGTGCGCACCGAACGCCACCCGGACGCGGCCAAAGTGCACCGCGTGTACGTCGACACCGGCGACGGCCGCGAGCGGCATGTGTGGTGTGGTGCGTTCAACATGCAAGCGGGTGACATCGTTCCGCTGGCGACGCCCGGCACGGCGATGCCTGACGGCCGAGTGATCGAGCCCAAGCCGATCCTTGGAATTCAGAGTGACGGCATGTTGTGCTCGGCGCGCGAGCTGGGCTTGGGCGACGACCACGCCGGCATCGTCATCCTTCTTGAGGGTACTCCACTCGGAAAGCCGTACGGCGAAGCCCTCGGACTCGCCCGCGAGACTGTCTACGACCTCGACGTGACGCGTAACTTGCCTGATTGCTTCGGTTACCTCGGCGTGGCTCGCCAGGTCGCAGCGCGCCTCGGGGTACCTCTCGCAGCACGCCCCGCCTCGACCACGTCGACCAGCGGTGCTCCAACACGGCAGGCAACCGTCGAGTTGATCGACGGCGATCGATGTGCGCGATTCACCAGCACGGTCATCAGCGGCGTACAAGTCGGTGCCTCCCCGAACTGGATTAGCCAACGCCTTGCTGCGGCGGGAATGCGCTCGATCAACAACGTGGTGGATGTCAGCAACTACGTGATGTTGGAATTGAACCAGCCGAACCACGCCTACGACCTCGACACACTGGGAGGCGAGGGGTTCCGCGTTCGCCGTGCAGCCAACGGCGAAACGATGGTCACTCTCGATGGTTCCGAACGCACGCTGACTGAGGACGATCTACTGATCTGTGACGCCAACGACACGCCGATCGGCATCGGTGGGATCATGGGTGGCCTCGATAGCGAGATCAGTGAATCGACCACCACGATTGCATTGGAGATCGCTTGGTTCGAGCCGATCGGCATCGCCAAGACGACGACCCGTCTCGGCCTGCGCAGCGAGGCCTCGCTGCGCTTCGATCGCGGGGTTGATCCCCACGGAATGCCAGGGGCGATCGCCAGATTCATCGAGCTCCTTCGTCTGACGTGCCCTGATCTCGTCGTTCACGACGGAATGGTCGATGCCAAGTCTCAACTTCTTCCGGTCGCCCCCGTGATTGATGTGCGAGTGGCCAAAGTCAACGCCTTGCTCGGAACGTCGCTGTCGACCACCGACATCAGCAACTTGGTCGCTGGACTCGGATTCGCGTGTTCTGGCGGCGACACCATTGCGGTGAGAGTTCCCTCATGGCGACCGGACTGCATCGCCGAAGTCGACATCATCGAAGAAGTGGCGCGGCAGTACGGCTACGGCAACGTCGGCAAGACCGTGCCGAAGTCGGCGATGCACGGCCGCCTCTCACCGGTTCAGGCGCGTCGACGACAGCTGCGCGGCGTGCTGCTGGGTCTCGGGCTCAGCGAGGCGATGCCCAATCCGTTTCTGGCCGACGACGACCTTGTCCGCGCCGGATTGAGCGGTCCCGCGGTACGAATCGTCAACTCACTGGTGGCCGATGAAAGTGTGTTGCGCACCAGCCTGCGTCCCGGCCTGGTGAAGGCTGTCGCGTTCAACGAATCGCACCGCCGCGCCGGGGTCGGCCTGTTCGAGATCGGACATGTGTATCCGCCGGGCGATGGGGAGCTGCCGGCGGAATACGAGCAACTGGCCGTCGTGATGGCGGGCCGCGATGTCGTGGCAGCGATGGACACCTGGCGCGAAGTGGCTGCGGCGATGGGCTTCGGGGCCCGCGTCGACCAGTCCAAACCACCCCCTGGCCTGCACCCGACACGATCGGCGACGCTGTCACTCGGTCGCGATGCGATTGGCACGGTCGGGGAGGTACATCCCGATGTACTCGATGCCTATGGCGTCGACGAGCGCGTTGCGCTGCTCGAGCTCAATCTGTCGGTGCTGTTGGCTACGGAGGCCAAGGTCGCGGTGTGGAAGCCGACCAGTCGTTTCCCTTCCAGCGACCTCGACCTGGCATTCGTCACGCCCGATTCGGTGACCGCCGAGAAGGTCGACAAGGCCATCAAGCAGGCAGCGGGCGCACTGCTGGTCGACCTCGCCCTGTTCGATGTCTACAACGGCGCTGGCGTGCCGGCTGACAGTCGTAGCCTGGCGTATCGGCTGCGCCTACAGGGTCTCGATCGAACCTTGAGCGACATTGAACTCACCGATCTGCGCAACAAGGTGATTGCGGGTGTCGCCAAGCTGGGCGCATCGCTTCGCTAGTCCTGAAGGCCCACGTATGCGGTTGCCTGATTGCGTACCAGATCGATCAGTGACTCCTGGGCGATTGACAGGTCGAGCTCGTGCAGTCCCCAGTTCGCCGCGCCATCGCCCGGAATCTCGTCGGCGCGCGGGTCGGAGGGATCAGCGTTGACCGTGATCGCCAAGTAGCTGTATCCGTCGGCGACCTTGCACTGGCCGGTGATCAGACCGGGCACGCCGACATGTGCTGTCGTGATCGACGCCGAATCGGTCGGGTCGGCGAATACCCATGACCCCGTCGGCAGTGCTGCGTCGAGCAACCCTGGACCGCCTGCCAGAGCGGCAGGATTGACGCATGCCGACGCGGTCGATCCTTGCGGCGCGCCGAACAACGCACCGGGCTGCGGCGGGGCGCTGTCTCGGTACGTCTGGAACGTGATCACACAGCCGACCTGACCGACGGCGCGGCACAACGGCATGTTCTGCGTATCGCCTCCGACGTCTTGTCCCTGTGCCACCTGGAACGACGTGCCCGCAATGATTGCCGAGGCGATCAGCGCTCGTTGCTCCGCGTTGGGATCGATCTCCTCACGCAGCAACCGCACAACATGGAAGCTGCCCTGGGAGTGCGCCAGGATGACCACCGGCCGGCCGTGGTTGTCGTTGGCCAGGTAGTGCCGCCAGGCGTCGAGCACATCCTGATACGCCAGGTCCCACCCTTCGGCAACGTTGCCAGGCGTGCTGCCGAACAGCCCAGCCGCGGTGACCGAACGATAGACCGGCGCGTAGACCTTGCAGACTTGGTTGAACCGGCCTGCCTGAAGCCGAGTGACGCCGATCTCGCTGCCGGGAGTCATGTCGCTGTTGTAGGTCGCATCCTCGCTCACCGTCGGGTACACGTAAAAGCAGTCGAGCGGCGAGTTCACATCGATCTCATACGGCTCGACCGTCAGTGTGCCGTCGGCAGCGACGTTCGTGAGTGGGGCGGGGTCGTCACACGTGTCGGCGATGTCGGCCCGGCAGATCCAGTTTGCAACGTCGCGGTAAACCTCGCTGACGTACGGCGGAGCAGCGAGTGTCGTGGCGGTCGGCGCGATCGACGTTGTCGGTGGAGCCGTCGAGTCGGGTCGAGCAGGCGACGTCGATGTCGTCAGTGAAGTCGTCGAGTCGGCTGGAGCAGCGGTAGAGGAACAAGCAACGGCCAATGCAGCGCCCGCAGCGGAGAGCATCGAGAGCTTGCGAATACCGTGACCCTACGGCTGAAGGACCGCAAATGTGCGGCGGGGCTCCCAGAGTCAGGGTTGGATCGTCAGCTGCTTGTAGAAGACGGTCGTGTCGACAAGGCCTCCTTCAGGCCACAACGCGTAGCCGGGGATCACGCCGACGCGTTGCCAGCCGAGGCGGCTGTAGACGCGCTCGGCATCGCCGCTTGCAGTGTCGAGCACCAGCAGCGTCTTGCCGGCTTCGAACGCCGCTGACTCGGCGGCACGCATCAGCGCTTCGGCGATCCCCCGACGTCGGGCAGTTCGGCGCACCAGCATCTTGGCGATCTCGCCCCGATGCGGCTGATTCTCCGGTGCTGTCATGATCACCTGTACCGTGCCGACAATGACACCGGTGCCGGTTTCCTCGGCGACCAGCACGATGCGCTCGCCGCGCGACGAACTGTCGAGCATGCTCACCCAGAATGCTTCGGCACGCTCGTGTTCGAGCGGCAGCATGAAACCGATCGAGGCGCCGCCTTCGACGCAATCGACGGTCACGTTGGCAAGCGCGTGAGCGAGTCCAGCCTCGGAGCCTGCCCGCCGGATGACGATCTGATCGCTCACGAGTTGTTTCTAGTTCATCGAAAGGTCATCGGGCGCGTTGGCCAACCACGCCACTCGTCCGCGCTGGCGGCGAAGTACCCGGCGCCACAGGTCTTGTGGAGCATCGATGAAGACGTCGTCGCGATTTGCGTCGAACACCATCCAGGCGCCTGCGGCAAGTTCTCCGTCGAGTTGGCCGGCGCCCCAACCGGCATAGCCGCGAAACATCCGTACTCGGCCGATCTCGTCGGCCACATCGACTGGGTCCCGTGCGAGATCAACGCTTCCCAGGTCGGGCAGAATGGCGCTCCAGGCGTCCTCCCGAGGTCCGCGCAACTCGGCAATCGCGATAAGAGCGTCGAACTGAACTGGCCCGCCATTGAACACAACAGTGGGCGGAGCCGACAGATCCATCCACAGGTCCAAGCCGTCGATCGACGTTTCGTCGGTAGGCTGGTTCAGTACGACACCGACGGCGCCGTCGTTGCTGTGTTCCATCATGTAGACCACGGATCGGTCGAAGTTGGGGTCGTCGAGCGGCGGTGTCGCCACCAGCAACATGCCTCTCGTCGTTGCGTACATGGAATTCACGGTTCCATTCTGGCGTTGAGACACCGTGATTGGTTCGCCTCTCGAACCGCAAGGAGAAACAAACCTCAGATGTTCAAGAAGTTCACGGGTGCCGTCGCCCTCATCGCCGGTCTTGTCGTTGCGGGAATCGTCGGATTCCAGTTGCTGGATTCCCCGTTCACGACGGTGACCAAGGATCATTCACCGCCGCCCGTCTTGCTCGAACTCCGCGACCTGGCCGACTTCCACGCCGCACAAGCTCAGTTCGAAGTGACCCTCGACGTCGAGAAGGATGTCAAGTACGTGCCCAGCGCCATCGCCGGAGAGCGGGTGCAATTCGTCGCTGTCGGCACAGTTGATGCGGTGGTCGACTTCAAGAACCTCGGTGCGGGCGCGGTGCAGCTCAGCGACGATGCGACGGCGGTCGTCGTGACGTTGCCTGGTGCCTATGCGATGGATCCGGTGCTCGATCACGACCTGAGCCACGTCATGAACCGCGACCGGGGTCTCCTGAACCGAATCGGCGGCATGTTCAACGACAACCCGACGAGCGAGGCGACGTTGTACGACGCGGCGATGAACAAGATGGCAGATGCCGCCACCCAGACGGATCTCATCGATCGTGCCCAGGAGCACACCACATTCGTGCTGACGGGGATGCTGAAGGCCATGGGCTTCGAGCAAATCGACATTGTCTTCCAGGTGAATAGCGCCTCGGTATAGCGCGCCGGGTCGAACGACACTGTTGCATGACAATGCGGTATCTTGTATAATCATGCGTCATGAAGCGAGTCGGCATCATCGGCGCATCCGGCTACACGGGGGCAGAACTCCTGCGATTGTGTGCGCAGCATCCTCAGTTCGAGGTCGTGTACGCGACCGGTGACTCTCAGGCGGGCACGTTGGCCAGCGTGCTGTACCCGAGCCTTGCGGCCCGATATCCAAACCTGATCTTCGACGAGTTCGACCCTGCCAGGGCCGAGAATCTCGACGTGGTCTTTCTCGGTTTGCCCCACGAAGCTTCCATGGCCCTGGCGCCGCAGTTACACGGCAAGGTGGGGTGCTTGGTCGACTTGTCAGCGGCGTTCCGGCTGAAGGATGCGTCGCTGTACCCGACGTGGTATGGGTTCACTCACGATCAACCCGAACTACTGAACGCAGCAGTGTTCGGCCTGCCCGAATTGCATCGGGAGGATCTGAAAGAAGCGACCCTCGTCGCCACCCCCGGATGCCATGTGACCGCGGCGACGCTGGCGCTGGCACCGCTCGTCGATGCCGGCGTCATCGAACCCGCTGGAGTGATCGTCAATTCCATCACAGGCGTCAGCGGGGCCGGACGTGCGCTCAAACACACCTCGATGTTCTGCACCGTCGACGAGGACGTCGCTGCGTATGGCCTGCTCGACCATCGTCACACTCCCGAGATCGAACAGGAAACGGGCGCGCAGGTGTTGTTCACCCCCCACCTCGCCCCGCTCAGTCGCGGACTGCTGGCTACGTGCTACGCCAAGCCCAACGGCAAGGTGACAACGGCCTCGCTCCTCGCGACCCTCGCCGGTCGCTTCAGCGGCGAGCCCTTTGTCGTCGTCCGTCCCGCTTCGCCGTCGACCAAGGCAACGATGGGCAGCAACGTTGCCCACATCACGGCGCGCTTCGACGAACGCACCAACACGGTCATCGCGATCTGCGCGATCGACAACCTTGCCAAGGGCGCCTCTGGCGGAGCGGTGCAAGCGGCAAACGTGGCGCTCGGACTCTCGGAGACCGCAGGCCTCGCTACGGTCGGTCTCTATCCGTGAGTACTACTGCGGCAGCCGACCGGGCTGCGACGCTGGTCGAGGCGCTGCCCTACATTCGCCGATTCGCCGATCAGGTTGTGGTTGTCAAATACGGTGGGAACGCATTGGCAGGCGCGTCCGACGACCATGCGCTGGCGCTGTTCGCTCAAGACATCGTGTTGATGCGCCAGGTCGGGATGCGGCCGGTGGTCGTGCATGGCGGCGGGCCGCAGATCAGCGAGTTGATGGGACGCCTCGGCAAACAGAGCGAGTTCCGCAACGGGCTGCGTGTGACCGACAGCGAGACCATCGACATCGTTCGCATGGTGCTGATCGGTCAGGTCAACCCGCAGCTCGTCGCCGCGATCAACGTGCACGGCCCGCTGGCAGTGGGTGTTTCGGGTGAAGATGCCGGCCTCATTCGTGCGGCCGCCCGTCACGTCGATCTTGGCTTCGTGGGCGATGTCGAGTCCATCAATCCGACCATCCTCAATGCGCTGCTCGACGACGAGTTCATCCCTGTCGTCGCCACCATCGGCACCGACATCGACGGCCAGGCCTACAACATCAATGCCGACACCGTTGCCGGAGCGATCGCCGAGGCGTTGGGTGCGGAGAAGCTCGTCTACCTCACCGACATCGAGGGGTTACGGCGAACGATCGACGACCCGGCGTCGTTGATCCGCCAGACAACTCCCGACGAGCTCGATGCCTTGATGGCCGACGGCACGATCGCTGGCGGGATGATCCCGAAGGTCGAGAGCTGCGTGCATGCCGTGCGCAGTGGCGTTCGCCGCGCTCACATTCTCGATGGACGGATCGCCCACGTGTTGTTACTGGAGATATTCACCGACGAGGGGATTGGGACCATGGTCCAATGAGCATGCACGCATTCGACACTTCTGCCGCGCCAACGGTGTGTCCGTTCATGCCGGTCTTCGGCGCGCCGCAAGTGATGTTCGTCCGTGGCCGCGGCACCGAGTTGTGGGACAGCAACGGCAAGCGCTATCTCGACTTCCTCGGTGGCCTCGCCGTGATCGCCCTCGGTCATTCGCACCAGCGCATCACGGACGTCATCTCGGATCAAGCCGGCACGTTGATGCACGTCAGCAACCTGTTCGCCACCGACAAAGTGGCCGAGGCCGCGATCAAGATCAACGCGTTGCTGGCCGAGACCACGGGCGCGGTGGGCCAGGTGTTCTTCTGCAACAGCGGCGCCGAAGCCAACGAGACTGCACTGAAGCTGGCCCGCAAGTTCGGTGGGCGTGGACGCCACGGCGTGGTCAGCGCGTTCGGCAGCTTTCACGGACGCACGCTTGCTGCGTTGGCCGCAACCGGCCAGCCTGCGAAGCACGAGCCGTTCTTTCCCATGCCCGACGGTTTTCGGCACGTCGCCTTCAACGACATCGCCGCGCTCGAGGCGGCGATCGACACCACGGTCGCAGCGGTGTTGCTGGAGCCGGTGCAGGGCGAGGGCGGCGTCGTGCCGGCCGGCGATCAATATCTGCGCGACGTCCGAACGCTGTGTGACGAGCGCGGGCTGTTACTGATGCTCGACGAGATTCAGACGGGTTTCGGCCGCACGGGCGAATGGTTCGGCTTCCAACACTCCGGTGTGGTTCCCGATGTGGTCACGATGGCCAAGGCGATGGGCAATGGATTCCCCGTCGGGGCAACATGGGCCAAACGCGAGGTCGCTGCTGTCTTCCAGCCGGGCGATCATGGCAGCACATACAGCGGAACAGCG
>JANOJI010000501.1:0-7348 GCA_031408175.1 Ilumatobacteraceae bacterium | reverse complement strand
GCAGAGTTGGCGACGATCGACCGCGCCGGCGCATTGACCATCGACGCCGTGGGCAACGCATTGCCGCATGGCCACACGGTGAGGAACGTGTCGCCACATGGTTCGACGGCCGTGACCGAAACCACCGCAGCGGTCGCGTCGGCCGGCACACCATTGGCACCGGCGATCGGCACTGTCAACATCTTGCCGGCACCGAGCTTTCCTGCGAGCTCGCGGGTGTCGACGACGCGTACAGGCGTCGGCATCAGGTTGATTCCACCATCAGTCGGCGTGTCGCCCTCGGTTGCTCCGCCGGGCACATCGGTTCCTGTCCACACGCCGGTCGTGCATCTCACCGGCAGCAGGTCCAGCGTGTCGCCAATCAGTTCGCCCATCGCCGCGGCAGCATGCGGGCCGAGATGTATGCCATCGGCGGAGAACCAGCTCGACGGCATGTCTGCACTCAGCGTTGCCCAGTCGGCGAGTATCAGTTCAGGATCGTGTCTGCCGCGCAGCACGGCATTGCTCTCGCGGAACCGAGCTGCGTGGCCGGGACCACCGGCCTCACGATATGTCAGCCAGATCACATGGTCGATGCCCTGCCGACGGGCTTCGGCGATCATGACATCCACTGCAGCACCGATGCCGAACTCGCCACTGGACGGATCGTCGTAGCCGGCAGCGATGACCAGCGCACGGTCGTACTGTCCCGCTCGTGCTCGTGCCACGGTGATGGCGTTCGTGGGCGCGGATCCAGGCGGAATTCGACAACTGGTCGTGATCAGCCGACGGCAGCCGGCGCTGTCGAGAATGAACGAGTGCCGAGCTGCGAGCGCGGCCCGGCCGGCGGCGCTGTACGGCTGCGCCAGTCCGTTGAGCACCGAGTCGCCGATGAGTAGAGCCTCCACTGGTGTCGATGCTTCAACAACGTGTGACCTCGCAACGATGGGCGCCGAGACGGCAGCGAGCAACGCCACTACAGCCACGAGCGCCACGCGGTCGAGGAGTTTCGAGTGCACAGCACCACCTCGCATCGCGGCACGCTACCGGACAACCCGGAGGACAGGCTTGCGTCGACGCAACGTTTGACGACTCCGGCCCCGCATCGGGGCGCCAGTCATCAGACGCAATGATCACGCTGGTGCGCTTGACGACTCCGGCCCCGCATCGGGGCGCCAGTCATCAAACGCCGTGGACCAGGTGCAAGTGGCGCCGATCGGCCTGGTGCTAGCGATCATCACACCGTCAGCCGAGGGGCCCGGCAGTGCGTAGGGTTGCGGTCGATGAGCGAGGCTGACATCGAGACCGCTGAGGCTCGGCAGTCGCCTTGGGCTCCCTTGCGCTATCCGGTGTTCCGAGCGCTGTTCGTCGCTCAACTCGCGTCGAACATCGGCACGCTGATGCAAAGCGTCGGATCTGCGTGGTTGATGGGCGATCTCGGCGCGTCGCCGTTCCTGATCGCGCTCGTTCCCACAGCCGGCATGCTGCCGGTCCTGCTGGTCGGCGTGCCTGCCGGTGCCCTGGCCGACATCTTCGACCGACGTCGCCTGTTGATCAACGGCCAGTTGTGGATGCTTGCGTGCGCGGCGGCGTTGGCGGTGATGTCGTTTCTGGACGCGGTGACACCGGCCAGCCTGCTCGCCCTCACCTTCGGACTCGGCACCGGCGCGGCTCTCACGTTCCCTGCCTTCCAGGCCATCCAACCCGATCTCGTTCCTGCTCGGGAGTTTCGTCAAGCATTCGCCCTGGGGTCGTTGACGTTCAACGTCGGGCGGGCGATCGGCCCCGCGATCGGTGGCCTTGTCGTGGCCGTCGCCGGCCCGGGATGGGTGTTCCTGCTGAACGCCGTCTCGTTCCTCGCCATCGTCGGTGTGCTGGTGTGGTGGAAGCGGCCGGTCACCGAGGTGGACACGCCAGCGGAGACATTCAGTGGGGCAATGCGCGCCGGCCTGCGATACGCCATGCATGCGCCCGCACTTCGGGTCGTGCTCAACCGAACGGCGGCCTTCACGCTCCCGGCCGCCGCGATGCAGGCGCTCCTGCCGATCGTCGCACGCGACCGTCTCGGGTTGACCAGCGGTGGATACGGGGTGCTGCTCGGATGCTTCGGCCTCGGCGCCGCGGGTGGCGCTGTGGTGAGGCCGCGCCTCGACGAGCGCTTTCATCATGATCAACTCGTGTTCGGATCATCGGTGGTATTGGCTTCCGCTCTCGTCGTCGAGGGAGTCAGCCGAACGCCGTGGGCCATCGGCCTCGCCATGCTCGCCGGTGGATTGGCGTGGGCGACTGCACTGACCAGCACGGGCGTCGCCGCCTTCGCAGCGCTGCCCGAGTGGGTGCGTGCCAGGGGCATGGGCCTGTACATGCTGGTGCTGGCCGGCGGAATCGCGCTCGGGAGCGCAGCCTGGGGAGCCCTCGCCGAGAACAACCTCACCACCGCACACCTCTTCGCTGCAGGCGCGATGCTGCTGACGCTGACCACCAGTCGACGCTGGCAACTCGGTTCGGTCACCGGTCTCGACCTCAGCCTGGTACCCACCGACGATCCGACGGTCACGATCGTTCCTCACCCGACCGACGGGCCGGTGCTGGTGACGGTGAGCTACGAGGTCCCGGGCGACGACGTGCCGGCGTTCGCAGAAGCCATGAGACTGGTCGAGCGCCATCGCCGCAGAACGGGCGCCTACCGATGGGGACTGTTTCGTGATCTTGCCGCGCCACAGCAATTCATCGAGACCTTCGTTGTCGAGTCGTGGGGCGAACACCTGCGCCAGCACAGGCGCACCACCGTCAACGCCGACCGCTTTCTCGATCCTGTCCGTCGCTACCTCCATCACGACGTGGTCGTGACGCACTACCTCTCGGTGTACAGCCCGGCCGGACGCGAGCAGGTCGGACACTCGTGGCCCGAGCCGCTCTAGAACTACCCGATTCTCACCCGTCTCACCTCGCCGCCGCATCATCGCCCGTTCTGTTTCATTGGGCGCGAAATCATGCCTGAGCTGGCAGGTTTCGCGCCCGTGGGTGCGGGAATACGCCACCCATGGCATGTATCGCGCCCAACGAGTTGTGCGATACCGGTGCGGGCCGACGAGCCGCTGGGGCGGACTCTGTGACCCCTACGACTTGCGCAACGGCGGAAACCTGGCCGGAAGGCCCTTTGCAGCAAGTTGGAACAACGGCACGGGTTCGGGCAGGCCACGCAACTTGTGCGAGCCCAGCGCCGTGAATCGCACATCCTGCGGGGAAGACGCCTTCACGCCCTCCCGGGTGTTGGCCGACACCACGATCTGACCGCCATGCCCCACTGCGGTGATTCGCGACGTCGTGTTGACGTCCATGCCGATGTAGTTGTCTTCGGTCGACGTCGGATAGCCGCTATGGATTCCGACCCGCACGCGCACGTCGAGACCGTCGGTCCACGAACGACCGAGCAGGTCACGTTGCACGGCTATGGCCGCGTTGACGGCGCACCGAGGGGATTCGAACACGGCAAAGAACTCGTCGGCGCGTGCTTCGACCTCGTGGCCACCGGCGCCCTCAACTCCACGTCGGAGGATTGCCCACACCTCGTCGATCACCTCCCGATAGCGCGCCCCGAGTTGATGCACCAGCGCCGTGGAGCCCTCGATGTCGGTCATCAGCATCGTCACGAACCCCGATGGCAACAGCGCAGGCTCGACTCGTTCGCCTAGGGCGCGTTCGGTCTGCAGTTGGCCGGCAATGAAACCGACCGGAACGATCTTGAACTTCTTGGCCGCGTTCAGCAGTCGCATGCGAGCACGGTCACGTGCTGACTCGTCTTCGAATGTGACCTGGCCGAACCTCACCAATGCATTGCGCACATGGGCTGGATCGTTGATGGGCAGTCGACGTTGACCGTGCGAGTCGATGTAGGCGAAGGCGCGGTCGGGTAGACCGGCCCGCTCCTTCGGGTCGAGACGGGGCATGCGGTGACGATACCAACGGGGTGTTACGCGGCTCCCGCGACGTCCGGCTCCGCGCTCGTACTGCCGAGAGGTGTACCCTGCGCACCGCGATACTCCGGACCGCCCGATGAAGGTTGTCAGTAGCTCGGACTACAACCGGTGACGCGCAAGCGGCGAGCACGAATCATCAACCGCGTCGTCAGCAGCGTTACGCCGGCGTTGGAGCTTCACCGGCTCTGCGCGGTCTGCGCCGAGGTCACGGGCGTCAGCGGCGCCGGGATCATGTTGATGTCCGATGACGTGACCCGAGGCTCGATCTATGCCACCGCCCGGTCACGGCCCGAATCGAAGCCATGCAGTTCACGCTTGGCGAAGGTCCCTGCGTCGACGCTCACAACCAGGGGCACCCCATCTTCGAGCCACACCTGACTGAACCCAGCACGCCGCGCTGGCCCGCGTTCAGCACTCCGGCTGTCGAGGCCGGTGCTCAGGCAGTGTTCGGCTTTCCGCTACGCGTCGGAGAGGTCCGCCTCGGCACCCTCGATCTGCATTCCACCCGACCGGGACCGCTGAAAGTCGAGCAGCACCTCGACGCGTTGATCCTGGCCAACGTCGTCGCTGACGCAATTCTGTTGGTGCAGGCCGAGGCGACATCGTCACAGCTCACTGCCGAGCTTCGGGCCGGGACCGACTTCCACACCGTCGTAAATCAAGCGTCCGGAATGATTGCTGTGCAGCTCAATGTCAGCGTCGGCCAGGCTCTGATCTGGATGAGGATGCACGCCTTTGTTGGGGATCGCCCACTGGTCGACGTCGCCCAGGAGGTCGCTGCGCGGGGACTGCGTTTCGATACGGAACCGGACGGCTGAGCGATCGCACCGGACGACCTGGTCTCAGAAGCGGATGCTCACTGGCAGTTGCGTCGGCGGGATGGACCCGGCGTGGGCGGCACGTTCGCGGATGACCGGCGTATCGCCGGTGAACTGGATTGGCGTCACCGGATAGCGCTGGCGCAACAAATCGATCGTCTCGACGTCGGGGTGGCCGAAGCGACTGCCATCCGTGCAGATCAGGATGGTGCCGGGATCGATCAAGTCCAGCAGCTCGGCAGTGACGTTGCCCATACTCCCGTGATGAGCCAGCTTGAACAGTTCGACCTCGAGCCGCGTCAAGTTCCGCTCCGCAAGCAGGCGACCGATCCCCCGTTGGAGATCGCCCGCAAATGCGTCGCCGGTGAGGAGCAGCGACGTACCGCCATACTCGAACAGCAGCGCAATGCTCGAACCGTTGGCGACGCTGTGATCGCTGCCAAACGATCGCGTCGCGCTCCGGTCGACACCGTCGCCGAGTCGTTGCAAGAGGTCAGCGATCGGATCGTCCGTAACGCCTCGGTTGCCACTCGTCCAGGCTCGCTCCAACTTGTCGAGTCGATCGAGGGTCGGGCCGAGCACCGTACAGCGCGCTCCGTCGGGGAGATCGAACACCGGAAGTGGACCGTCGGCAGCGACATGGATGGCGCCGCCGTTCACCGGTCGGTTGCGGGATTCTGGAACGATGAGCTCGCTCAGCTCGTCGCCCTGGCGTGACCCCCTTCTGAGGCCTCGGATCTCATCAAGACCGTTGAACCAGACATCCGGCGCCTCGATGAGTCCGCCACGCATCGCCTCGATCGCACCGCCGATGTGATCGAGGTCGATATGCGTGACCACCGCGACGTCGACGACCAACCGGGCTTCGGGTTGCGCCGCCGCATACCGACCCAACCCATCGTCGAGAGCACTTGGCATTCCACCATCGATCAGCAGTCGGTGATGTCCGGTGGCACCGTCCCACTCGATCAGCAGACAGTCTCCGCAGCCAGCCGGAAACGCGGTGACAGCCACACCGCTTGCCACGGTATTGACACGGGTCGACCCTGACGTGATCGCCGCTGCCGAGCCGGCATCCAGCAATGCAGCGACGCGCTCGACATGCGTCTCCTCCCATTGCTCGAGATCGGCGACAGCCCGTCGAAGATGAGGACGTCGCTCATCCGGGTCAGGAAGCAGGTCGAGGAGATCGCGGAGATGATCGATCGCGCTCTGGCGCTCCGACCACGTGGACCGGCTGGCAAATGCCCGTTCGTACGCCGCGGTCATCGTGTCGGTTGCGACCTCACGCGATGGTTCGTCGGTGGCCGCCATCAACCGTGTGAGGGCACGATCGCCCGCGTCTGAACGCGACCAGAAATCGCCGACCCGACCGCGGCACTGGTCCACGCGACCAGGGGCCAGGGCTTTCGAATCGTCGAGCAGAACATGAGCAACATCATCCGGGCCGGCGAGATGCTCGGTCGCCCAGTCCGCAACGTCGCCACCAACGATCAGCGCCAACTGCGCTGCGTTCTCTGCTCCGAATCGAACCTGGTTGTTCGTAGCGTCGGCGAGCCGGTACGTGGCCAATGCCTCCTTGAGCAGTTCGTCGCGCCGTGCCAGATCAACGGTTGCCCAACGCTTGAGCGCGCTGGCCAAGATGCCAAGGCTCTCGCGGTTGGGCAACAGGGTTGTCGCAGCCCTCGCCAGCTCAGCAGCGAGGGCGAGCTCGTTGTGCGCCATCGCCTCGCGATCTGAGGCAGCGTCGAGCTTGGCCTGACGCGCCGCCCGCTGGCCAGCACGGGCCAGACAGTTCGCTGCTTGCTGCACGTCGGCCACTGACGCCGACTCGACCTGTGGCCCGACAACCGATGTCCCGTCGAGATCACCGACGACAAACTGTCGAAAGCGCGCGGCCGCGATTCTGTATTCGCCGAGATCACGCGCCGTGCTGGCGAGGCGACGTTGGATACGCGCGCTCGAGGCAAGTTCGGGTCGCCCGTCGATCCACGCAGCCAGCTGATTCCATGTTTCGAGCAGCCGGTTCCTGCGGTCGACAACCCCTCCCCTGCCTGGACGACCAAGGTCGGACACGCGCACCGCGAGGGCGTCGAGGCGGGCGACCAAATCGGATTCACTGACGGGCTCGGCCACCGCCTCGCCCAGCGAGATCCGACTGCCTCGCAGCACAAAACCCGGGTCGCCATAGCATTGATAGGCAGCCCACGTTTCACGACCGCCAACTTCTGCGCAGATGTTGCGGGCACGTGTGATCGTGTCGCCGAGTGGTCGACCCGAGATCAGCTCTCGGTAGAACGTCTCGGCGAACACTCGTGCCGCGTGGTCGTCGATGGGCCAAGCCGCGGCGACCAAGGCCCGAACCCCGATCGCCATGAACTCGCGGGCCAATCCGGCGGCCATTCGGTTCAGACCGATACGACCGAGGCTGCAGCAGTTGAGAAACACGACATCCGGCACTGCGGTGAGCTGACGGATCGTGTCGGTTGTGAGCATCGCGCCACGGGCGAGGAGCGCTCCTGTGTCGGCCGGCCGATCCTCGTGGTACACGCCGTGACTGGCGATGTGGAC
>JANOJI010000488.1:0-1897 GCA_031408175.1 Ilumatobacteraceae bacterium | reverse complement strand
GGCCACGATCGGACGGATCAGTCGTGTCGTGCGCGTGGGCTTCGAGGTTCGAGTCGATGTGACCAGTGACGATCAGATCGTGCTCGTGACGCTGACGCGCAGTGAGTTCAACGCGCTCGGCATCGGGCTCGGGTCGACAGTTTGGGTACGCGCCGTACTCGGAGCGCCGACGGTTGTCGTCGGCTGAGGTTCGCTCCTGCCTGAACGGTGTCAGCCTCCGGCTGCGGGCTCTGCGCAGACGAGAAGGATCGAACGGTCGGTGGTGTGCGCCACGACACCGGCAGTCGAGCCGATTACCAAACGGCGAACACCGGTCAAGCCGCGGGTGCCCAGTACGACCAGGTCGGGCTTGTGGCGTCCGAGATAGGTCAGCAGCTCATTGGTTGGATCGCCACTGAGGATCTGATGATGCACGTCAGCGCCGACGCCCTGTAGCACCTCGGTCGCGTCGTCGATCGCACGCTGCACGTCGGCGCGGCCGTCCTTGACTGCTACGACCGTCACGCTCAGCTGATACACCCAGGGCAGAACACTCAAGGTGTGTGTCGCGGCCTGGGCATGTAGTGAGCCGTCGTGACACAGCACGACAGTCTGTGTGTGCCGGCCGTGACGAGGAACCACGATTGGTGCGGGCGGATGCGTCATCAACCATTCGGCCGTGCTGCCGAGATGCAGAGCCTTCAAGAGACCACGACCACGTGGACCGATCACCAACAGATCTGCCGGCCGCGACAAGGCCACACGCGGATCGGACTCGACCGTCAGGTGAACGACCTCGTCGAGTTGTGCGTCCGCGAACGGTCGACGAGGGTTCGGCGGCGACCACACGACGGGTTTCGGTCGTGTCGCTGCGACCCTGACGACAACCGGGTCCTGCGCGTTGATCACTTCGAGCCGCCACTGCGGCCAGGTATGGCTGTTGATCCACAACCAGGCAAGGTCGGCCGACGGCGAGCCATCATCGCCGAGGACCATCGTGTTGGTCGCCATGTGCATATCGTGCACCAACTGCACTGCCCGCGGATGGGCCGAAGGTCCCATCAGTGGTTGCTGAACTCCTCGTTGTCAGGCGCGGGCGAGGTGAACTCGAGCATGTGTGACGGCTTCGTCGAGGGTGTCGAAGATGTGTCGTTCGTGGGCGAGGTGGTCGAGAGTTCCGACTGCCTGAAGGATCTGGCGGTGGCGAGGTTTCACGCCCTTGAGGAACACAGTGATACCGCGCGATTCGAGCTCGGCGACGATCTCGCCGAGGGCTTGTGCACCCGTCGCATCAAGGACCTGTACTTGCGAGAGCCGCAGGATCACGACCTTGACATCGCTGACCGCCGTCAGCTCCGTCAGGAACCACTGCGCCGCACCGAAGAACAGTGCGCCGTCCAGCCGATAGACAACGATGTGTTCGTGCAGGAGTCGAGCTTCTTCGCCATCGGTGACCGTCTCGTCGAGGGAGAGCGGTTCGATCTCGGCTCCACTGCTGCGGGCAACGTGACGCAGGGCCAGGACTACGGCGACCGCCACACCGATCTCGACGGCGACGATGAGATCGAACGCGATCGTCGCTGCAGCCGTCAGCACCAGCACCAGCGCGTCGGAACGAGTCGAGCGCAGAGCTGGCGAAGCGCTCGCGTTGCCCGTCGGAGTGTCTGCCGCCCACCCGGGGTGCACGGAAACACTCGGATGGAGGACAACCCGCGCCAGATCTGGCTGATGGAGGGTGGGGATTGAGCTGTATCTCATCTTGCTGGCGAACTCACCGGGCGTCGAGGTCGAGCGACGTGAGCAGCGTCTCGACCCGCTGACGAATTTCGTCTCGAATCGGCCGGACGGCAGCGACGTCCTGATGGGCGGGGTCGGGGAGGTCCCAGTCTTCGTAGCGCTTGCCCGGGAACACCGGACA